>JACZIY010000228.1 GCA_014860845.1 Anaerolineaceae bacterium | reverse complement strand
GGATGAAACAACTGTCAAAGCTTCATATTTGAATATAATCAGGTCCATTGCCTCAGAGGCGATTTCTCTGGTGTCAGCTGCGACTATGGCGATCGCATCTCCAACATACCGGATTGGGTTACCTATATCAACCAATACCGGCCAATCTTTGATAAATAAACCATGTGTTTTTGCGTTTGGGACATTTTTTGCAGTTAGAACCGCCTGGACACCAGGCAATGCCAATGCTTTGGAGATATCCAAATCTGTCAATATACCAGCCGGAACCATCGCCCGTTTCACTCTGGCGTGTAACATTCCGTCAAATTGGATATCATCACTATAGATTGCTTTCCCGATTACTTTCGCGATTGCATCGGGTCGACGGCTGACCTGACCAACCATCCTTTTTCCCACTTTAGATGTCTGAATATCAGGCGCAATCACTGGTTTTCCGGATACGATAGATTCAGATGCTGCCTGGATTGCCCCAATGATACTCGGGTAGCCTGCACAGCGGCATAACGTATCTTTTAAAGCATACTTAATCTCTTTTACTTCCGGATTGGGTTTTTTTTCAAGCAATGCAAAACTTGTCATGATTTGTCCGGGTATACAAAAACCGCATTGCACAGCTCCATATTCTATAAATGCATCCTGAAGCGGGTGTAACACCGTGTAAGAGTTGCCATTTTCACCAATATTTTTAGCCAGACCTTCTATCGTGGTGATTTTCTTGCCATGTGCTTTTACTGCTGGATATGAACAGGATAATACCGGCTCCCCATCAACAACTACCGTACAGGCTCCACATTCAGATTCGTTGCAACCGATTTTTGTCCCGGTTAATCTCAAGCGTTCCCGCAATAAGTCAGATAACATCTCTCCTTCAAGAATTGGGAGTGAATATTCTTTTTCATTCACAATAATTTCTATATTCTCTAATTTTTTCATTCTGTTTCTCCAGCCCTATTCCATGCAATTCTTACTACTTTTTCCAGCAATGCTTGTGCTAGATGATAACGATATTCGGCGGTTGCTCTCATTTTGCTGGTTCTAAATTTTATGGTTTCCAGAATGGTTGCTTTTGCTTTGAAAATAATTTCATCACTCAATTCATTTCCTCGAAATACTTCCTCTACCAGCAAAGCGCGTGTTGGGACCGGACCTGATGGACCAAAAGAAATCCGAATATCATCTACCATGTCACTTTTTCTTCGTAACCAGACTGCATTGTTCAATATTGGTAAAGCGACTCCTTGAGGACGCATCACTCTGTCAAAAGCAGATCCTTCTCCAGGATTTTTAGTCGGGAATTCAAACCCAACCACAATTTCATCATTTGCCAAAGTTGATACTCCCGGACCTTTAAATAAATCAAGAATATTCTTTTTTGAATACCCGGAATGCGAGTAGGTAATGGCAATCGCATTCATCGCAACCAGTGAAATCATTCCATCTGCAGCCGGTAATGCGTGAGCAACATTTCCGCCTAGAGTCGCTGAATTCCTTACCTGAGGTCCACCGATCAATCCAGTAGCCTCTGAAACCGCCATCGCATGTTCTTTGATGAGTGCTGAATGTGTGATTTGGCTGACAGGTACTGCAGCTCCTATGAATATCTGCTCACCCATCACCCTCAATTCTCGCATCTCATCAATGTGGTTGAGATCAATTAATGTTTTCATGGCTGGATGGCTGCCTTGTTGTATCTCAAGCAATAAATCTGTACCGCCAGAAACAAAACGAACAGGTTTTTCAGCCTGGTCATATGCTTCTACTGCCTCTGATAAACTATATGCTAATTGGTAATCTTTCCAGATTGTCATTTATTCGGTGGGTCCTTTCCTCTGGCGGCACTTTTCGACGGTTTCTGTGAACCGACGCCGGTCTATCATTAAAAACCGACCACCGAATTTATTATTTGATTTTTAAACAATTTTGTAATTACTATGACTTATTATATCGATATTTATTGATAATTCAATATTTGGTCAATCCTCTAAAATAATTCCGTATGATCTTTGTTTCGTAAAAAAACATTAACAACATAAAAATTGCACATTTTCTTTCTTCGCGGTATACTGCGAGCTACTTCAAGGATAAAGGAAGATTCATGCAACAGGTGATAAGAAAATTTATTGAGTGGGACAATCATCTTACTTCCAAAATCCGTTTAAAACCATCTTCCAAGTTCATCTGGCGATTATCAACCATTACAGCTCATTCAGGCGATTCCTGGTATATTTTGAGTATCCTAATAATCATCTGGTTAGTAGCAAAAAATGAATGGCGTAGCATTGCTGCTTCCATGGGCCTAAGCACTTTTATTCTGGCAATTATCGTATTACTCATTAAATTTTCTATTCGAAGAAAACGACCCGTCGGTGAATGGGGTGAAATTTATCGAAGCACCGATCCTCATTCATTTCCATCCGGACATGCTACCAGGGTGATCTTCCTGACATCCATGGCCTGGAGCATTGCTCCAATCTGGTTTGCCATTTTGCTTTCCATTTGGGCACCTCTGGTGGCCTTATCTAGAATCCAAACAGGGCTCCATTATCTCTCTGATGTACTGGCTGGTGTCCTTTTGGGATGGGTATTAGGGAAATTAGTACTTTTACTGATTCCTACCATGATTTTCTGGTTCCCCTGGGCTTTTTAACGGATTAACCATATTGGAATTTCGGTAAAACCGTTTCCGAAAAATGGATCAAATTATCCATATCTTCAAGATCAATCCATTGCAGCATAATTTCATCCAGACCGGTTTGTTGGTATTCATGTAATTTCTCTGTGACCTGTTCAGATGATCCAACAATGATGCCTCGTTGAGTCATTTCTTTTGGATCTCTGCCTTTTAGTTTCTTTTGTAATTGTTCTTGATTCTGGCCATAAGTTAAATTCGTCATAATCGATCGGCGAACTTCAGTAGGTACTTTCCTTTTTTCACTGAGTAGTTGATCCAATAAATTGGTCTTTTCCTCGAATTTCTGAGGTGTAAGAAAGATTGCATTCCATTCTTTTGCAAATTTGACGACTAAGGGAAAAGTAAATTTTTCCCCATTTCCGCCGATCAGGATTTCTGGACCATCTTTACGCTTTGGTCGGGGCAACAATATCGCATCCTTTAGTTGAAAATAATTGCCATGGACCGTAATAGGGTCATTCGAACGAAACAAATTTGAAATGATGGATAATCCCTCTTCGAATCGCAAAAACCTTTCTTTTAAGTTCAATAATTCAAATCCATAATTTTGATGTTCACGCTCCTGCCATCCAGCTCCTAATCCTAATTTCAATCTTCCTGCGGATAAATCATCCACGGCAGCTGCCATTCTGGCTGTAAAGATTGGATTCCTGAATGAAATAGGTGAGACGAGTGAACCAAACTTGATCCTGTTTGTCGTTGTTGCCAGATAAGTTAATGAAGTCCACAATTCCAAAGAATCTTTATCAGGAGGATTGGCATTGGTGAAATGGTCGGAACGGTACAATCCATAAAAACCGTAATTTTCAACTGTATCAACTATTTTTTTCCAGTTAGTCCAATTTAAACCATTCTGCCCCTCTATCATGATAGAAATTTTCAACGAATATCCTCTCTACTTAGGTAGAATTCTCAATATCTGGTTGCTTGAAGCACCATTATATTGAACACGTATTTCCTGTTCTTCAACATTCAAATTCCATTTCCCTGAAACAAATTCCACACGAAAACCACGAGGATATTGGTATTCTGGTACAAACACAACCAATTCTCCATCATTTTGATCTTCAAACAATAATGTATATTCTTTACGCCGATAATCAAACGATTGCCTTTTGGGATCGCCTGAGATCGTCCTTAAATATGGGCGAATGATTGCATTTAACCCCCGACCGCCTGAATAAATGTTTTCCGGATTTACCTGTTGGTCGCGGCTGAAAATGGATAAATCTTCATCGTTCCACAAATCACCACGTTCATTCGAATTATCAGAGGTGTAATTCCATATAGTCGAATCCAGAAAAAGTTCATCAATAATTTGATAATACAGATCCAATGCTTCAGCCTGGGAGGAAAAATCACCACTTTTATAGGATCTTTTTTTGTTTAAATCATATGGAACACCAAATTCACCAATTACTGTAGGGACACCACCTAATTTTTCATTTGAATCATTTTTTATATGTTTCAATTGTTGATAAAAAGTTTTTCTGACATTCATTTTTCCAAAAACAAGTTTCATCTTATCGGTGTCCATTGTATAGTTGGGATTGAAATTCTTGGTTAGTAAAGTGACACCATCATACCAATGGGTGGAATTAACGATATTTTGAGCATCTTGATCGGTCCAATTGGGTAACTTAAGTTCAGGAACTCCTTCAATAAAAATGCAAGCATCTTCGTCAATTTTACGGACAGACGTAGAAAATCGATTGATGAACGGTTTAAGATAATTGTTTGAAAAATCTACTTTTTCTCCATTAACCTCCGAAAAATAATAAGGATTGATCAACACCGGATTGTTCTTATCATCCGTTGTCCATACACCATGTTGTTTCCACAGACATTCGGTGCCTGCCTGCCATGCCCGGACTTCTTTTTGATTGATCATTTTCCAATCTGTCAGCCGTAAGCCTAACATTTGGACTTTCCAGATTTCGACTTCCTGTTGCCTGCCATCCCCCAAAAGTATGGATTGCCAGGGAGTTGGCATCTCTCCCAATTTCAGTTGTCCATGATTTTCGCGAAGATCTGGATGTCCAATCCAACCGTTGGATGGTTCATTGAGACTGTCATATCCAATAACATGATCATATTTTTTTAGTTTTTCGACAATTTTTAAAATAGAATTTATATAATGCTCTTGCAGATAATCCTGAATTTGTACACCGGCAATATGGAAATTCGGTGCAAAATCTCTTCCCCCAAAAAATAAAGTAAACATTGAGGCAGCTGCAAGTTTTTGGTAATTCGTCGACCAAATCATTTTTGGATATGGATCTCCATGAACATTATGAACAATGGCTGCCCCACTTGGGTGTATGTTCTTTATTTCAAATCCAGCTAATTCCAATGTCCATCCAGGGGCACCATCTCCACCGGTAAATCTACTCCATACATCCTGATGGGGATCAATGAATATTATGAAATCATAATCCCTTGCTTTTTTAACAATTTCTTCGAAATAATCCAGATAATCTTCATCATAAATTCCAGGACCACAATGTTCGATCGCTTCCCAAGTAGTAAGTAATCTCAGAAAATTGAATCCCCATTTTTTCAGTCTTTCAAAATGTTCATCTGCCTCTGACAATGGGAATGGCCTTCCGACAAATGACACATTTAGGTGATCAAAAAAACCTTCCTTTATATACGTAGCTCCATCAGGTTTTACAGGAACTTTACTACTTCCACCTAAATTTACACCTCGAAAAAATGTTTTTCGATTATTACGATCGATAAAATATTGTGATTTCAATTCAATTTTTTTCATAATTCACCTTATAAGTAATTATATTGGATTTTAATAATAGTGAGATCTGACCAATGTTCAGGCAAACTTTAATCAATTAATTTTTGATCTAGCACCAATTTTTTCTCTTTGAAGTGTTGAAAATGAATAATAATTGACCAAATAAACTTGTTCGAGTATTCTTAAGGACGGGAGTGGTTAGGTCCCGGTGGGCTTCCCGGTCTTCAAAATCGGTGGCGGGTTGTTATGCAGGCCGCGGTGGGTTCGACTCCCATCCATTCCCGCCTGTATCAAAAAGACATGGCTCATTGCTTGTCTTTTTTACATTAAGTGGTATTACTAATAAATTGTTATTAGAATGATATAAGGATCAATTATGGAAACACATTCATTTTTAGATAATGATTTACAGCCTTTGCACGAATATGTAAGAAGCTACATGATTGTCGAAAGTATTACAACCGGCCGAAAAGAAGATAAGTGGCTGGTGCGTTATCTTGGCAATTTAAAAAATCCAGAACAAAGCGAAACCGTTTTTGATTCCATAGAAAAGAAAGCGAAAAATTATAAGTTTTCAGTTCTATTAACAGAAGAAAATAACAAACACATAGTTTATCTCCTTGATGAAATTCCTGCTGCAAAAAAATCAAATCCCAGAACCAATTTAATTCTCTTCATTATCACTATCATCAGTGTTCTTGTGACTGGTGGAATTTTTTCCACACCGACTCTGCCAGAAAAATTTGATTTACAAGCGATCTTATTAATTGCTAAAAATGGCTGGCCTTTTGCCATCGCAATCCTGGCAATTCTGGGCGCACATGAAATGGGACATTACATTGCAGGGAGGAAACATGGCGTCAACGTAACGTTGCCTTATTTCATTCCATTACCCATTGTCAGTCCTTTTGGTACGATGGGTGCTTTTATCAATATGAAAAGCATTCCCAAAAACAAGAAACAATTATTTGATATTGCAATTGCTGGACCTATCAGTGGAATTGTTGTTGCTATTCCAATCATCATATTGGGATTATCTTTATCACATGTGGAGTTGCTCCCGAATCAAATTCCTGTGGATAGTGGCTTTCAAATGGAAGGTAATTCTTTGCTTTATCTGGGATTGAAATACCTTGTATTTGGAGAATGGCTCCCGATTCCTCAATCTTATGCAGGATTAAATCCGATCATTTATTGGCTGCGCTATTTCTTTACCGGTCAACCATTTCCATTTGGGGGCTATGACGTCATCATTCATCCTGTCGCCTGGGCTGGTTGGGCAGGCATTCTGGTGACCTCCTTAAACCTTATACCGATTGGCCAATTAGATGGAGGTCATGTTCTTACCTCTGTGTTAGGTAAAAAAGCCAGAAAAATTACACCAGTCTTTCTGATCATCATGGGTCTATTAGGATTTGCATGGTCCGGTTGGTGGTTCTGGGCATTTTTGTTGGTATTCCTCAATCAGATACCATCTCAAATGAAGGACTCTGTCACCCAATTAGATCCAACCAGAAAGAAATTGTCTATCCTCATGCTGATTTTATTTGTTTTGGTTTTCACCCCTGTCCCATTGGTCATCATCATGGGTTAAGACAACATTGTGTGGATCGTTTCTCCGTCCAGGTTGATATATTTACCCATCGCCTGGACTGTCAAACATGAATGAGATGGAAAAACACACACCAAACTACCCGGTTTAATTTCCGCTGGTACTCCATCTGGCATGACCACCACTCCATGTTCCTGAGAAAGGGAACGTAAATAACCGATAATCTTATTATCGTCCCAACCCCAGCCATTTTGAGTTGGAAGTGAAACCAGTCCAAAAGCGTTTTGAACTGCACCCCACACATGGGAATCTTTTGATAGATGAATGGCGCCGCCGTAAATGACGACCTCTTTTTGTTCCGGATGAACTGCAACAACCGGGCAAACCACCGTAACTGCTATCTCCTCAAATTGGCAAACACCCGCCTGAAATTGTTGCACATCATAAAAAAGGAAATTACCAGGACGAAGTTCGTCCACATTTCCAAAATCATTTACCAATCTGGAGGATGGCGTGTCCCCTACAGAAATTTCTATATTGGAATAACCAAGTTGAATTAATTGTTCTTGGATCCCAAATAATGTTTTCACAGACTGATCATAAACTGAGCAAATTCCTTCATTAGTCTTATAGCGATAACTATGCCCGGCGTGAGTGATCAATCCTTTAAGTGAAATATGCTTACTTTTCTCTATTTCCTTTGCTAATTCTGCTATTTTTTCAAATTGGTCGCTTTTCAAACCACACCGGTTTGCACCCGTATCGATCTTTATCCAGCCCGAAATTTGGTTGGAAAGATGTTTATCTATAAACGATACTGTACCTGCGTCCTCAAACAATAATGATAATTTAACAGTTTTCGATAATTCAACAATCTCTTCGATTTGTAATATATTTACCGGAAAGGCGATAAGAATATCCTCCCAACCATGACCCGCAAAATAAATCGCCATATCGATGGATGAGACTGTAATTTTCTTGATTCCGATTTCCCGAAACCATTCTGCAATTTCAGCAGATTGATGAGTCTTGAAATGGGGGCGGAATTGAATGTTCTGTGAACGAATTTTCTCATTCATCAACTCAAGGTTTTTCCGGGCTTTATTTTCATCTATTAATAATGTAGGTTTATTAATACTGGAAAAAATCGTCACGGATCATTCTCCAGTTAAGGTAAGTACCCAAAATAAATTTGATTTCCATAAGCAAAATGTATAATGCCATTTGGATTTACCGTAAACGCGGTTAATTTACTGGTTTCGTCAAGATTGTTCGCCTGACTGGATAAATTAGGGCTAATTTGTTGTTGTAAGTTGAGTGCCATACTGAAATGATAAATCGCCTGATTATTCTCATCCATAAAATAAATGGACGGATCTGGAGGAAGAGTAACATAAACTTGTGTAATCTTGGTTCCAGGCAAAACACCGAAATTTTCTCTGGTTTTCCCTCCTAAAATCAAACCATACCCGATGTTATTCTCACAGGTTAACTGATTCAAGTTACATCTTGTTAACTGCCCATTTGCATGAACAAGAAATAACTCCTCCTGATTTACAGAAATATCCAGTGAACCACCTAGATTTTCAGGAATATTACTCGAAAATATACTTTCAGGAACTTCATCAAAAGCATAATCATTGGATGGATAACGATAAATATCTCTGTTTTTATCTCCCGAATCTAAAACATATAGGCTATAACCATTAAATGCGAGAGCTTTGATCTCCCCCCAATTCAAGTCCGATTTTTTTAATTCAATTGCTATTGGATCGTTTCCAGGAATACACATGAGGAGATTTCCTCGGTTATCAATTCCCATTAAGGATGTATTGAGCTTGTTCGCATAATTGACTGGTTCAATATCAATCAACAGATCCACAATGACTTCACCATATTTACCAGGTCCGCACAAGAATGAATTATCAATAATATAATCTGGCCGTGTCGCAATCATCCTGATAACTCTCCCGGTTCCTGAATCCAGAGCATAAACATCGCCATTGTCGTTAATTCCCATACGGCTGATTTGAATTCGTTTATCCAGACCACCAAATATCGTTGATTGAATGTCAATCCTGGTCACTCCTTGAAGTTCATCCAATTGGGTTTGGATAAATCTTTTTATTTCAGTGGTCGAGTCTGATTTACCATAGCTCTCTGATTCGGTAACCAACCTCAATGCTTCTTGATACATCAAAACCTGATTGTTGACATCTGATTCCTCTAAAGCATCGCTGATTAGTAAATTTGCATTGGCAATCAAATCAGCTTGTTGGGAACCAACCCCGCTTTGCATGTAAACCGTGATTCCAATCGCAGAAACAAACAAAGCAACCAGAATCGCAATCATTAACATAGAAGAGGAGGATAAGGAATTAGGATTACGTTCAAAATTTGAAACAGATGAAGTTTTAACGACTTTAAATAGACCCCTTCGGAAAGTGTATTTAAAATTCCTATATTTCTCGTTCAAGTTATGAAAAAATTTCCGAACATTCAAAAGAAAAATGGCGAAAGCTTTTGATTCGGTTTTCGCAATTTTCTTTTTTTGTACTTTTTCCTCAATATTGTTTCCAGAATCCCAAATTTCTCCACTTAAAAATATACCCTCCTGAGTCGGCGCAGGAGTAATCTCTTCATTTGTTATTGGTGGAAAAGCTTTTTCAGAGGTAATCATATCCTGCTGAGGAAATTCAGAAAATTGATCATAATCTGGTCTTTCAGATTTATTTTCTGGTATATCTACACTTTCATCAACGCGAGGTTCATCTTCAAATCTCTCTACAGTTACCTCATTAGTTGGTAAGGAATCTTCCTTGAGTTCTTCATATTTTTCAGAAATTGATATGGGCGAGGAAGCAACAGTTGGAACATCCTGGATGATTGAATTTGTATCTTCATGATCAGAAGATGAAAATTCAGCCGAATCTAGTTTTAATTGATGAACGCTACCATTTCCATTGCGAAATTGTATAATTACTGCTTCAAAATCATCCTGACTTAATTGTTTAAGTGATCTTCGTAAATGACTGATTGAAAGTCGCTGGTTATCAAGTAATGCTTCTTTTGTCCATGTTTTTGGAGGTTTGGTAGTAAGAATAATTCGATCACTTTCATTAATTTTTGAATGGAAAAAACGAAGTTTTATACTCTTCCCTACACCTATTCCCTCTATTCCATGTGTTCTATCCTCAAATTTTTCTATTCTGGTTCTAGCTAAATGATATGACGTTGAACCACCAGCATGAACCAGATATAAATCATCTTTATTGAGAACTAATAAATGAAATGATCCCAAAATGGAAGGTTGTGAAGTGCTTTTTATGTTGATCTGATTGAGATTATTATTAAAAAATTCACCAGCTATTTTTGCAGCTGTTGTAATTGGACCTTTTGTTTTGTAATATTGATCAGCGGTCTTCGCTACCATTTGATTAATATATTTATCTTCTTCGACTGATAATTTTTTAAATGGGGTAAAACGAATAACAATAATGTCTTCAACTCGTGTTCTTGTGGCTTTTCGATGAACATTCCCCACAAAATATCCAGTAGAAATTGAATATTCTTCATTATTTTTGTAACCAAAAGGATATATAAATAAATCAAACACGATTAAAAAATCCTCTCAATCGAATAAATGCATTATCTTTTGATTATACAACCTAATTTTATCCGATCTCCCTATTCTCACGTTGAAATGAATAATATAATTATGGAATTCACCATCTGTAAAAAAGATTTTACGGAACCAAGATTTTTTGTTTTAATTTACCTATAATCAAATTTATGTGACAAATAAAAATTATTCGAAAGGCCAGGTTCTAAAATGACAATTGAAAAAGATGCGCTATCCCTGGATGTAGGTTCTAGGTTGAAAGAACTACGTGAAGCCCGCCATATATCCATGCGAGAATTAGCCCGTAGAAGTGAGCTTTCGGCTAATGCGTTAAGCATGATCGAGAGGAACCTGACTTCCCCTTCTGTAAGCACACTAAATAAATTGGCAACCGCATTGGAAATTCCAATCACTGCTTTTTTTAGAATTAATCCTGAAAAACATAATATTGTTTTTTGTAAAGGTTCAGAACGAAATAGAGTTCCATTTATGAAAGGGCTCTGGGAAGGACTGGGTGGAGAATCTTTTATCGGCAGGATTGAAGCATTCATGCTTACATTAGAGACTGGTGGATCCAGTGGTCCACATGGGATGCTCCATTCCGGACATGAATTTGTATTTTGTTTACGAGGAAAACTAGAATATGAAGTAGCCGGTGAAAAATATCTGTTGGAAACCGGAGATAGTTTGATTTTTGCTTCACAACTCATGCATCGCTGGCGGAATACCGGTCCAAATGTCTGCAATGCCATTATTGTAATTTCAGGTCACGAAGATAATGAAAATCCTTCAGAATTTCATCTGGCTTCAGCAAAAATTATTGATGGCCTGAAGAAAATATCAAATTCAGATTGATATTCAAAGCATCTTAAGATTTATTTTGGTTCATTATCCAGGCGAATCCCGTGTCCTCTAACGGTCACCAGATATTCGTGCATCGGGTCGAACACAGATAGGCGATCTCTAAGTCTGCGAACCAATGCATCCAGTGCCTGTTCAGATACGCCTACAGCTTTTTCATCCCCCCAAATAATCGCAATCAAATCACTTCTTGAAACAACTTTTCCCTGTTGTTCATTTAACGTGTGTAATAACCGAAACTGTGGCATGCTTAATGGCGGCAGGATTTCTTCATCCCCTATCCATACACGCCTTGATCGAAAGTCCAGATAGATTTTTTTTGTTTTTTTTATTGAATGAGGATCAGGTAACAATTCCCGATCTAATGGCATTGTGGCATCAGAACTCAAAAAGAAAAAACTCTGAACTAATGCGATTTGAATAATATCTCCTTCTTCCAGGATAGAGGGACTCTCAAGCAATGTGCCGTTTAAAAAAGTGCCGTTTTTACTTCCCAAATCCTCAAGTAATACTCGGCTTTTGTCTAAAGTAAATCTCGCATGAACTCTGGAAACTTGCCGATCTGGTACTACTATTTCACAGTCTGGATCTCTACCAACGTGAATTTCGGTTTTTATTCCCCAGCGTTGACCAAGCAAAGGTCCATTCTGTGCAATTAAGATTGGAAATTCAGAAAATACCTCGTCCATCAAATCCTCGATCTCTTAGGAATTCCTTTAAAATCCCTTAATAAAATTTATTCAGTTTGGAATAATTTCCTTTAAATTAGATAAATGGTATATCGAATAAGGTATAATATATCAAATAAACGCCGAATTGTAAAAAAATAGCAAGTGACAAATTAATAGGAGAGAAGAAAATGCCACTCCCGTTGAAAACGGGGGATGTATTGCGTGGTCGTTATCGCATCCTAAAAATCATTGGACAAGGTGGTTCTGGATCAATTTATCTCGCAGATGACATACGATTATCCGGCCGACAATGCGCCCTGAAAGAAGTTGAACACAATTCAAACCTTCCGGAAGATTTGATCAAAGAAGCACGTGACCAATTCTTACGGGAAGCCACAGTTCTGGCGAGGTTAGACCATCCAAACTTGCCTAAAGTGTCCGATTTCTTTTCGACTGGCGCCAGAGATTATCTGGTGATGGATTATGTTCCCGGTGAAGACTTGCGCACCATCATGTTGAAAGCTAAACAAAAGAATCAATTTCTCTCCGAGATTGATGTGCTGAGCTGGATATCTCAATTATCAGATGCATTAATTTTTTTACATGAACAGGAATCCCCCATTTTACACAGAGACATTAAGCCCAGTAATTTGAAATTAACCCCCAGTGGCTTATTAAAGCTTGTCGATTTTGGATTGGTAAAAATAGCTGCTCCTGGTGAAGTGACAATAACGATCGTCCAGGGTCAGGGTACAGCCTTATATACACCTCTGGAACAATACGGTGGCGATCAGGGACATACAGATGTACGGACTGACATATTTTCCATGGGCTCCACTATGTATCATCTTTTAACGAACACCCCTCCAACAGATGCTCGTCAACGATTTCTTAATCCAGACTCGCTTAAATCGCCGAGATCCATTAATCCTGATATCAGTATGCGTACAGAGAAATGTATCTTATGGGCAATGAATTTACATCCTGATGAGAGACCTGTTAATGTGAGCAATTTTCGCCAGGCTTTATTTGGAGACCGGGCTATTCCACTTCGCCCAATCAACAAAAAAATTACGTTTAAGGAAATTATCAGAATGAACCCTGAACAAACTCTGATACTTTCAGCAATCTTGATTTTTATTCTTAGTTTTCTAATGACAGTAGGAAAATAATCAGGATTTTCTTAATTCCATTCTTCCTCTGACATACCAAATCCATCCGATAAAACATCCAACGATCCCACCAAGAATTGAGACAGCCATCAAATCAATCGGTTTGAGTGATAACGCCCACTCTGCTCTCATAATCGTTTGAAAACTGATCAATATGTAGCCTAGAATTCCCCCAATAAATGCCAGGATTGCCCAGCGGGTGCTCCAACGAATCGGAATTCTTTTCTTTGAGATGAAAAACACGCCTGCCGAAATTGAGGATACGATTAATATCATCGCCATCCAATCACTGAACCTCGGAAGAACAGTTGGATTATCTAAATTCGCTACAACCGGTTCGGTTGGGGTAACAGTTGCTGTAAAGGTCGGACTTGGAGTTTCAGTCATTTCAGGAGTAGATAAAACGACGATGGTTGCTTCAGCACCTTCTGGTACCGGGACTTCAATTTGAATGACTTCAGAATTATATGCAGGATCACTTACTGCTCTAATTTCAACCAATCCGGTATTTTGCACACGATAGCTAATCATGGCAATTCCTTTTTGAGTAATGGCTTCTACTTGTTGGACATTGCTCCCTTTTTCAATATAGCTGAATAAAAATCTGACGATGGTGCCATCTGGTACTGGATTCATGTTGTAATCAACAATTACACCGGTTTCAATGCTGATTGTTTCTCCCAAATCCACCTTTGGCATATTGGAAAAATCTGGTGAGGTATCACCTGCCCCTGGAGAGATTTCTTCAGGTGTTTTCATGAGTAATGAAATGATCTGGTTAGGGTTGGGAGCTGTTCTGGAAATTAAATCATATCCAATTCCCGGTACACTTACGGGTAAAACACCTTCAGCAGAAATCTCCTGAAATAATAATCTGGTTGCGGTATCAATAAATTCAGATGTTTTACTGAACAATACATAATATGCAGTTAATTTACTGATATCTGTTGCATCCAGATAATATGGGGCATTAAATCCAAACGCGATCACTTTTTTATTATTTATCAGGTCGGGACGATCAGCCAGAAATCTTTGCAATGCCAATGAATCCTGATTTTCAAAGTTTGGTTTTATAAAAGAGAAAACGATCCAATTTGCATTTCGTAATTCAGAATCCAATACAGAGGACGATTGAGGTTCAAGTAAATAACGATTTAAGTCCGCAAAAGTATAGGAAGATATTCGTGATGGTGTGACCTGGTCTCCTGCACCTGGACCATATAGGCGTAATACAGCATCCTGAAGAGTTGAAACACCAAAAATCGATTGGGATGGACATTCTGTGCATTGCCTAGCAGAAATCGTATCAGTAATGAATAGGATTCTTTCATCACGTTGAGGTGGTTCAGGAAGTATCGCGCTCAATTCAACCAGATCCGGGCTCATTAATACGACCGAATTGCTGGCAATATCGAAATTTATTTGCTGATTGTTACCAACATTTACTAGATTTGCCAAATCAGGAATAATCTTTTCAATTTCAAAATCATCATATAGTTCATATTTCAGTTTCAATATTCTATTTATAGACGAATCCACTCGTTGAGCAAAGGCTGGATCTTCCAAATATTTTTGGGTAAAAAATTCTAATACCCGTATTGTGGTTGAATAGGGATCTAAATCACTTGTATCAACGTATAGATCCAATAATAAAAGATCATTCCCAGAAATGAGAGCATTACGAGAAATTTGCCTGGGATCAAAACCTTCACCGGTCGGATTAAAAAATTTCCTTACAGCATTCGAACCCAGGTTATCGCTGACGATAATTCCACCTGAACTCCGCCATGATTCAAAGGCTGGCAAAGCCATGAGTTGTTCTTGAGCTGATTGGTCAAAACTGACCGGTCTGGTGGTTGATCGAATATTTCCTTGAAATCCTTGGTATCGGATGTGGGACATTAATAAGCCATCAGTTGTTGACTCTTCATTGGGTGAATTACCCGTAACTGAGAAAAATGGTGCTAATTCGATTTGTTTCAACTGTTCTAGAGATTTACGCACGGTTGCCACTTCATTTTCCGGTAATCTATCCGAAGAACCTCTTCCCGGAAAGTGTTTGGATATAACAGCCATCTGGTTATTGCTGCCAGAATGAACACCCTTTATATAAGCCTTTCCTAATTCTCCGACCCAAAAAGGATCACCACCAAATGTTCTGGCTCCCAAATCATCGCCACCTTCTACATAAGGCAAATCCAGTACATCCAGTGATGGTCCTAATAACATGTTGAATCCCAGAGCGGATAATTCTTCACCCAACACTTTTCCTACACCCTCAGCAAGGTTTAAGTCCCAGGTCGCACCAATTGCCAGTTGACTCGGCAATGTTGTGACACCATTAATAATAGAGTTATAAGGATAAGAATCGCCCTCTTGAGAAATGGCTGTAAATATTGGTATATAGTTAAAAGGTTGAGAATTGACGGAATCTGAATCACTGGTTTCATTAACCAATGACCCCTCCCATTCAATTTGTTGCAATTTCTGGGTCAATTGATATGTATTTTCAATCGTATTCTGGGATGTAAAATTATCGTTCGCTAAATTTAGCACAACACCCCCAACGTGACGGTTCACGATCAAATCATAAATTTCGCTTTTTTCAGTAACTTCACGCCCCTGAAAAGCGACCAGGAATAATTGTCCAATCTTCTCTTCAGGAGTCATTTTTTGAATTAAATCTTGAACTTTAATATCTAACTCATTAATTTGATTATCAGCAGCAGAATACCCTGTTTTTAATGGGTACAACATCGATACCAATATCAGGAGGATACAAATTCTATAAATTCTTCTCATCAATTATAAAAACAAACCCTTCCAGCGTTCACATATAAATTTGTGGTAATCTGCTTGAATATTACTCCCAGTCAATATCAACAACGGTTTATTAACTGAAATTTTATTCGTGAGTATTGCGGCAAATGGAACAGCAGCAGAGCCTTCAATGATCACCTGATAATGATACCAGACATAAGCAATCGCCTGTTCAATTTCATCTTCATCAACAAGAATAAAATCATCCAGCATGCTTCTCACTAATGGAATTGTTATTGAGTTTTTTTCTACACCGCCGGTCAACCCATCCGCGACACTTTTACTTTCAACGACTTCTTTCATTGTTCCATAATGATAAAGTGAGTGAAAATAAGCAGAATTTTTACTTTGTATCCCAATGATCTTTGTTTTTAAATTATTAAATTTAAAAGCCAGACCGATTCCGGAAACAAGTGCACCTCCACTCACGGGAACCAGACAGGCTTCAGAGTCGAAAGGCCTTATTTGATCGATTAATTCCAATCCCAACGTCGCCTGGCCAGCAATTACCTGCTCATCATTATAGGGAGAAACCCATGTTGCTCCTCGTTTAACAGCATAATTTTGTGCTTCGATTTCAGCCTGACTATAATCTCCAGCAATTTTATGAATAGTAGCCCCATAGTTAAGAATTGATTCTTCTTTGTTCTTGGCTGTCTTTTCAGGAATGAAGACGGTTGCTTTTGCACCGACCAATTTGGCTGCATATGCAACTCCCAGGCCATGATTTCCAGCAGAAACAGCCACCAGACCTCTTTCCTGTTCCCAGGGTGGTAAAGCTAAAATCTTATTTAGTGCGCCACGAATCTTGAAAGCGCCAGTTTTTTGCTGGTTTTCCCATTTTATATAAACATTCAAGACTGAATCAAAAGTTAACGGTGTTCTGTTAATTTTTCCTTTGATTATTGTTGCAGCGGCTTGAATTGATTCAGAATTTATCATCATTCTTTTAAAAGTCTTCTTGCCAGGAAAGGATCATCAGTGATTAATCCATCTACATTATCCTTCAGTAATTTTTTTATGTCCGTTTCAGTATTTACGGTCCATACATTTACTCTTCGATTTTTTTGATGTTGCTTTTCAATATATCGTTTATCTACATCGTTATAATAAGGATGAATAATATCTGGACTTATCCATCTCATGAAATTTGATCGAAAAATCCATCCGCTTATTCCGGGTGGTGCTAACAAAGCAACTGGAACCTCAGGCACTATTCTCTTAGTCAAGATGAGATTATAAGGATGAAATGACGAAAAAAACACGCTTTTTTCGACACCCATCTGCTTAACCAAAGTTGCTGCTTTCTGGGCTAAACCATCCCTTATGGAGGAATAATTTGTGAGTTCAATATTCATGAATATTTTTTTTGAAAATTCTTCTAATACTTCACTCAGAAGTGGAATTTTTTCACCTTGGAATTCAGTAGAAAAAAAACTTCCTGCATCCAAATCTCGCAATTCTTTCAGGTTTGTTTCAATTACTTTTCCATCTCCATTTGTTGTTCTATGCAACGTCTGGTCGTGAATAATGACCATTTCGCCATCTTTAGAGCATTTGACATCAAACTCGATGCCATCAGCAGATAATTCAACTGCTTTCCGAAATGCAGCCATGGTATTTTCTGGTGCGTAAGCAGAAGCGCCTCGATGAGCGATAATAATAGGATTTTTATTTTCCACAGTGAAGCCTTTGTTATAAATCTACGAAATAAGAAGCAGCGGCTCGATCGATCAATTCCTTATTCAAAATGGGCTCAATATTCAGATACCGTGAAATATCAATTATCTGATCACAAATATCGCGCGGATGAGAAGCACGCAGATTGCGGCTCCGTTTAATGTAATGCTCCTGCAATAAATAAGCTAATCCTTCATCCGTATATGTAACACCCTTTTGGGATGACACTCTGCGGAATAATTCCCGATAGTCTTCATAAGATGGATCGCCAATTTCAATTTTATGACGTAGACGTCTCAAAAAAGCTTCATCAACCAGATCTTTTGGGGGTAAGTTTGTTGAAAAAATTACGAGAACATCAAAGGGAACTTCTATCTTTCTACCAGTGTGTAAACTCATATAATCGATTCGATTTTCCAATGGCACAATCCACCGATTCAATAAGTCTCTCGGGCGAACCAATTGACGACCAAAATCATCAATCAACAAAATCCCACCATTCGCTTTCACCTGAAATGGCGCTTCATAATATTTATTGGTTGTATCAAATACCAGATCCAACCCAGCCATTGTTAGTTCACCACCAGTGATAATGAAGGGGCGACGTACGCGCAACCAGCGAGGATCTCGACGAACGCCTGTCCTGACTGAACCTGTTCCGGTTGTCGTTGTATCATCTTCCCTGACCAATTGGTGGTTAACAGAATCATATAGTTTGATCACCTGTCCATCTACATAAATGGAAAATGGGATGTACATGGTTTGACCCTGGACCAAATTGCCGATCGCTCGAGCAACACTTGTTTTACCATTTCCGGGAGGACCGTATAAAAATATGGAAGTTCCGGAATTGACTGCAGGTCCTAATTTATTGAAAGTTGGTTCATTCAACACCAGATGAGCCAGGACTTGATGCATCAATCTACTGGTTGCCTGTAATCGACCACGTCCTTGCTTCAGAATGGATTCATTGTATACATCAATCGGAACCGGAGAAGGGCCTGCATATTGGCTGCGATCTAATGCTTCTCTGGCGCGATGAATACCAGCACCTGTAATGGCGTATGTGTATGAGCCTTCGCCTAAACCCATTTGGGAGGTTCTGACTTCAACCAGTTTTTCTCTTTTCAGAATTTCGATGATTTGGTCAACAATCCCCGTAAATGGCAATGCCATCTCTTCCGCTAATTTGAATCCAGACATGTAACCTTGAAAATAGAAGATTTTCAAAGCCAGGTCCTGTAACCACAGCGTGGACAGTCCAGTCTGTTCAAGATTGGATATCGGTGGTGGAACAAAAGATTTTTGAATTGGACTTACTGCAGATATTGGACTTTTTGCTTTCGGCGTGTCTTCAACCATGCTTCCTCCATTTAGGAAAACAATCAAACTGGATTAATTATAGCATGCTCAAAAATTGTTTTTATTATTCACGATAATTAAAAAAATATGCAAATGATCTGGTAAAAACACAAAAAAGATTTTAGTAAGTTGAAGGTTTCAAATCTTTTACCCTGAGTTGCTTATAAATATTTCCATTGTAATGATTTCGTTCGATTGAATAAACCATATCAATTCTGGTTGGCATTTCTTTACCCCAATAACCCTGGTTAAAAGCAATAGCGTCATATTCGGCATGTTTATCTCTCAAACGCAACTTCAAGTGATTTTCATCTTTCCCAACTGTCCTGGCATTTTTTACTTCTACGCCTCGTGAAACAAAAACTGCTTCAGAATTTTCTGCGCCAAGTGGTTCTAACTGATCTAATTCTCTTAATATATCATCTGGAATTAATCGAAGAGGAATCTCCAGATCAACGTTAATTTTTGGACGTAAGTCATTGGGGTTTAATTCCGTTTCAGCGATCATCTCTAATGCATGGATTAACTGATCAATATTCTCATTCGCGACAGTAAATCCCGCGGCCATTGCATGACCACCGTGCCGAACAAGCAAATTTTCACATTTATCTAAAGCGTGAGTAATGTGAAATTCAGGAATACTCCTACAGGAAGCTCGAGTGTATTCTTCTCCCACAAATCCAACAATGGAAGGTCTGTAAAAAAACTCGGTTAATTTAGCTGAAACCAACCCAACAAGCCCTGATGTAAACTCTTTATCAAAGACATGAATGATCAATTTATTTTCATCAATTTCTTTTTGTGCTAATTCTTGCATATTTTGTGTAATTTTTTGTCTCTTCCGATTAATATCATCGAGCTCCTGGCTTAGTAGTCCTGCTTCATTCATATCTTTTGTTAATAGCAATTTCAAAGCTTTCTTCGGTGAATCTAATCGCCCAGCGGCATTCAAACGAGGAGCAATACCGAAACTGATATCTAAAGTATTAATTTTGCGTTGATCAAATCCAGCAACTGAAATTAGACTCTTTAGACCAACCCTTCTAGAAAATCGTATTGCAGATAATCCTTTTGCAACAATCAGTCTGTTTTCTCCTAACAAAGGTACAACGTCCGCAACCGTCCCAATGGCTGCCAGATCCAGCCACTCATCCGCAAATTCAATTGATCCGCTTTTTCTCTGGAATAATGCCTGAGCCAATTTATATGCAATTCCGACACCAGCGAGATTCTTATCTGGATAATGATCATCCTTCACTCTGGGACAGATAACACTGTGTACATCAGGAATAATTTCAGCTGGTACATGATGGTCTGTGACAATAACAGTCATACCCAGTTCCTGAGCATATCGTAATTCCTCAGGTGACCGAATTCCACAATCCACCGTGATAATAAGGGAAATTCTCTGGTCGTGTAAAAAATCAATCGCATTGGTATTGACGCCATATCCATCTTCCCGTTCTGGAATATATGGTGTTACCTTTGCACCTAATGTACTCAAAACTTCAGTCAAAAGTGCCGTAGACGTAATTCCATCTGCATCATAATCACCAAACACGGCTATGCTTTCCTGGGAGTCGATGGCTTTAAAAATTCTTTCTACTGCTTTTTCCATGTCCTTCATCAAAAATGGATCAAACGCATTGGCTTCTTTATCAAAAAAATGTGCAGCAGAAATGGAGTCCGTTATTCCTCGGTTATATAAGATTTGTTTCATAATTTCCGAAAAACCACTCAACTCGTTCTGGATTTCAGCCGGTATTTTGGGAGCGATAATCCATTCTTTTTCAATTGGCATTTGCATAAAATTCCTCTGAACCTTATTTCCAACAATAAATTATTGATCAGGCGCAACTTAATTATTTCAATTGAGCCTTAATAATCACCAATAATTCTTAATAAATAGTCCAAAATAAATGTAGTCTCTATTTTTTATAATTTTTGATTGTTAATAGT
>JACZIY010000227.1 GCA_014860845.1 Anaerolineaceae bacterium | reverse complement strand
ATATCATACACGTTCGTATCCGGGTCCTCTGTCTCAGGCATGACAACCGGGGTTTCCCAAAAGCGGAAATGATTGATCCCATTATCGCTTTCCGCCACGGCAAAGAATGATTTGCGATCATAACCTTCCACCCGGCACATCAAAACTATTTTCCCATTAAACTCCATTGCTCCTGGGTTAAAAACACCGTTCACCCCCAGCCGCTCAATGAAAAAGGGATTGGTTTGTGGGTTGAAATCATACCGCCAAAAAAGTGGGGTATGGGCTGCGGTGAGCACCGGGAATCGGTAGCGGTCGAAAAGACCGCTGGTCCATTCTGGATTGATTTCATTTTTCTGATTGATCAGTGCTTCATGCTTTTCGCTAACCATCTTCAATCTTTGATTAAACAGAGTCTGGTTCATATTGGGATTCCTTTACCAAGTTGGGACTGTAACTCTTTTGGAATTAGCATGGGTGCAGGCTCAAGATACCATGCAATTTAAGCCCGCACCCACGCTAATTCCCGGCGACCCATATTCGTAGCTCTCTGGGAATTGGGATGGTCAGAGGATATAGGTGGTGTTTGTGGCGCGCCACAAATACTACTTCTCTCCTTCCCCCACCAGCTGAGTAGTTACGAATAATCATTGTATTGTACTAGATGGGCAAATTTTCGGGTATAAATATCTGATGGGGTTTGGGGAGTTGAGATGCCGTTACACTTTTAACCGCAGTTTAATTCTCCCGTCCCCAATAGAAGAGGGTTAACTGCATGTATAAAGCCATCCATTCAATCACCGGTGAGGAAATTATTATCCTAAGCCCGTTGTGGATAAAGAGACTCGGCCAGTTGCGGGATCTGGATCAGAATGATCTTTTGGTCTGCCAGGGATGCCGTCAACCGCTGCGCGTGAAAGCTGGAGAATTAAAACGTCCCCATTTCGCCCACAAACATTTGCAAGCCTGCTCGTTTGGTACGGAATCTCCTGAAATTCTACAAGCCAGGGCGGTCCTCTATCATTGGTTAGAAAAGCAGTTTGGTGGCGTGGTTACACTCGAAAAGGTTTTTCAAGGATCGCAGCTGCCCAGGGCGGTGGATTGTTGGGTTGAAATGCTTGGAGGCCCTTTTGCCTATTGGATCATTGAAGCTGGGATAAAAGCAGAGCCGCGTCATGCCATAAAATTAGCGGTCGAGCAAAATAATTTCAGGGTTCATTGGGTTTTTCTCTCGAAAATGCTCATTGAGGAAAAAAAAGAATTTCAAAGCGTTCTTCTCACCCCGACAGAGCGTGCCTTTCTGCAAACCACCCCCTTTGATGAGATGGAAGCTGGCGCAGGAGAGCCTGGTGCGACCCTCCATTACCTGGATCTAGAGAACGAAATTCTGACCACTTATCGCGCTCTGACTCTGTTTCATCGCCCAAACTGGTATAAAGGAATTCGGAAAATTACAAAGCTAGATGCTGTGGTCGCCAGCCGCCTGGATGGGGGAATAATCCACCCGGGAGAAATGACCCGTCTCAGAACAATCCGCGCGAAGAAAAAACGCCTGGAAAACAAGCGCCAAAAGTTTCAGGAACGTGAGACAGCCTTGGAAGATCGCTTATCTGCTCCACCAGCATATTCGCGCCGTCCTCCCAATATTTCAAGCGAACAGTCTGGGCAAGAGATCCCCGATTTCGAAGCTTCCCTTCCCTGTGCAACATGCGGTCAGGTTACGACGGATTATTGGTCTGTCTTTTATGATCATTCAGGCAGAAAATTATGCCGCTGCCGTGAATGTCTGAACCGCCCTGCATAAGGTATGATCTCAAAAATAGGTGGGTGTAGGGTTATCTCGGCTTCTACTGCACGCCAAACATAATCCTATACCCACCTTAAGCGCGATCGTATCGCTTGCTGTTTTATTTTTCTTTATCCGGATGGATCACAATTCCCTTGGCAGGGCTCTCTCCGCCTGATACATTTCTTGGCGAAATAACCGTAACCAGTTTCCCGTTCAAGTTTGAGGTGTCTGCCTCTTTCGGCAGGTAAACTGTCGAGCTGTTGACTTGAACAGTTGAGGTTGTTCCATCTTTCCAGGTAATCGTCAGGGTTCCGTCAACGGCACGATTATCCGCCGTGACTGTTCCTACGTGATGAACCTGCGCTGGTTTGCCGGGGATAACATGGATCTGAACCGCTGTATAGGTTCCCTCAGGATCCTCGATTGCTTTTACCGAGGCTTGCGCTCCCTCGATTAACCCGGTTGGAGAAGAATCATTTCCCTGTTGGGGGATGTGGATTTCAGTATCGGCGGTTATGCCAATCGAGTAAGTGCCCTGGTTTGTC
>JACZIY010000226.1 GCA_014860845.1 Anaerolineaceae bacterium | reverse complement strand
GTTTCTACCGCCGGCAATTTACGAATAAGCGCATTACGCTTCAACATTCGTTGAGCTCCCACTGCCAGTGCGATCGTCACAACTGCCGGTAAGCCTTCCGGAACAGCAGCAACTGCCATACTGATGCCTGTTAAGAACATCGTGCGCAAATCTTCTCCACGGAGAACACCTAAAAGAAAAACCACCACCACGATGACCAGGGCAGCAACTGCAAGCGATTTGCCGAGTTGGTCCAGGCGCCGTTGTAGTGGTGTGCGCTCAGAACCAACCGATTGGATCATCTCTGCGATTTTTCCTAATTCAGTATCCATACCCGTATCGGTCACAACTGCTGTAGCGCGTCCGTATGACACCAATGTTCCCATAAAGACTCGGTTATGTTGGTCTCCCAGCGCCGGGTTCTCTTTGGGATTTGGCTCAAGATCTTTCTCCACAGCTTCCGATTCACCGGTTAACACTGCTTCCTGTACCCGCAAATTTGCATTCTCGATCATATTGCCATCGGCCGGTACCGAATTGCCTGCTTCCAGATAGAAAACATCGCCGGGTACCAGTTCACGTGATGAAATCTCAGACACACGTCCACCACGCCGCACCCTAACTCTGGGGGTTGCCATTTTCTTTAGCGCAGCCATCGCTTGCTCGGCACGGTACTCCTGACTGAAACCAAGCGCAGAGTTCAGTAATACGATGATCAGGATCACGATGGCGTCTTTGTATTCATGCAGGAAAAGCATGATAATCGCGGAAATGATCAGAATCACGACCATCGTCTCGGTGAGTTGCTCCAGAATGATTTTCCAGGGGCTTTTGGTACCACGATCAATCAGTTCATTGGGCCCGTATTTCTGCTGGCGGACAGCGACTTCTTTTTCCGAAAGACCAGTTTCCAGGTTGGTTTCAAATTCCTGCAGGATTTCTTGTGGTTGCTTAGCAAACCAATTTTTCATAATACAATCCTTTCACAAATCCATTCGTCTCATTTTTATAGCTGATTAATTAAAAAAAACCAGCACACATGTGTTGGTCTCGCAAACGCTTTATACGCATAGGTCACCGGGAGCATTTTCCTCCGTCCTGACGACAACCCATTCCCTGTCGGGAAAGCTAATCCCCAAGCAATAAAAAAAGTATAAAGTTGTATATCCCCGTTGTCAAGATTTATCAAGTATCAATTTTGTACAATGTTGCTATCTATTATTGAAAAAGGCAATAATCCAGATGAATAGATCAATGCCTGATAAGAGAACACAAATTTTGAAAATTTCATAAGAGGTATGACCTGCTTGAATCTGATTCAAAAAATCACCCGTAAACTTTTCAATTCGGCGTAAAATAAATTTATCTTACCTCTCCAGATTAAACCCAAAGGAAGAACAATGAAAGATCACAAACCTGGCTATCTGCAACAACTTCGCTCCATGCCGCGCAATGTCTGGGCAGTCAGTCTTACCAGCTTTTTAATGGATATATCCAGTGAGATGGTCATCAATATCCTGCCTTTGTTCTTGTCGAATGTATTAGGGGTGAAAACTAACATAATCGGATTAATTGAAGGCGTTGCTGAAACCACATCCAGCCTGTTGAAGATGTTTTCCGGCTGGTTCTCAGATAAGATCGGTGGTCGTAAGTGGCTGGCTGTCGCTGGATATGGGATCTCTGCCCTATCCAAACCGCTTTTTTATTTCGCCAATACCTGGGGACTGGTAGCTGGAGCGCGCTGGGCTGACCGTGTGGGAAAAGGCATTCGCACAGCACCACGCGACGCCCTGGTAGCTGATTCAATCCAGGAAGAACAACGCGGTCTGGCATTCGGATTTCACCGGGCAGCGGACACGGCCGGGGCCATGCTGGGGCTTGTGATCGCTTTATTGGTTACCTGGCTGGCACAAAGAGAGTCCTCCATGCTCTCCGCCAGCACTTTCCGTACCATTGTGATTATCAGCATCTTTCCTGCGGTTCTGGCTGTATTAGCTTTAGCAATCGGCGTTAAAGAAACCATCAAAAAGAAGCAGTTCGATATGCCTAAATTTGCTTTTAAAAGTTTAGGAAAACCATTCATGACCTTTATGATCATTGTAGCAATCTTCGATTTGGGAAATTCATCCGATGCTTTCCTGGTTTTGCGTGCCCAGGAACGCGGGTTGAACATTCTTGGCATTCTGGGTATGTTGATCACCTTCAATCTGATCTACACACTCATTTCCACTCCCGCTGGCGCACTATCCGATAAAATTGGCAGACGCAGAATCATCGTGGCAGGCTGGTTAATTTATGCTGTTATTTACCTGGGCTTTGCTCTGGCTAGTACCGGGGTGCATATCTGGCTACTGTATGCTGTTTATGGATTGTATTACGGGTTGGCATATGGTACCTCAAAAGCCATGGTCGCAGACCTGGTGCCAGAAGCTTTACGCGGAACCGCATACGGCACATACAATGGCATCATCGGAATTCTTGACCTGCCGGCTTCTCTGATTGCGGGTATCCTCTGGCAGGGTTTTGGCAGCTGGCAAGGGTTTGGGGCTGCAGCACCTTTTTACTTTGGCGCTGGGACGGCTTTGCTGGCAGCATTGCTAATGGCTATCTGGCAAAAGAGCCTGGGTAAAACGATTTAATATTCACCCTCAACCTGGTACGAACTTGCAACTATATAATCATCCTGATTTATAAGAGATGATCAATGACAATGTTGCCCCAATTAAATACGATCCAGGAAGTTCAGACCGAAAACGAAATTAATGAATATCTTTCTGTATTTAAGGATATCAGTCAGGCTCAATTTGTCTTATGGCTGATGCGTGACCCGGAGGTCGCTACTTTAAAGGTAGACTCAAGGCTGGGCATCGACCATCCTGTCGGGAAATATCCCCAAATATTGGCATGGGGCTGGAACCAGAGTGCAACCGAAGTAGTAGAAAACAAACTTCAATTGGAAGAGTTCGCTCGTTGGGTTCAGGAGCCAGTTCACAATCTATTGAATTTACCTGTCCTCCATCATGAATTACCCCTGGGTATCATCCAGGTTGCCAACTTCAAAGATGCATCCCATCAAAGCGCCCTTGAAAAATTGGCGCAACTCATGGCGAGATCAATGATCACCCACCAACAACTCATGGATAGTAACCGCTGGGCAAGCCGTTTACAGCAATTATTGGAGTTCATTGGCAGCATCAGCTCTTCACTCGATCCCGACCAGATTCTACGCATGTTGTTGGAGCAGGTTTCATTATTGCTGGATGCTGAGGCCAGCTCATTATTCCTGGTGGACCAAAACAGCGGTGAAGCCATTTTGCACCTTTCCTCACGTACTGACCGGCGGTTGGTGGAAAATTATCGTATCCCGCAGGGAAAGGGCTTAATCCAGCATGCGATCGCCAGTGGTGAAACTCTGGTGGTGAATGATGTTCAAAACGATCGCCGTCACTTTAATGGTGTGGATGTTTTATCCAACTTCCACACTCGTTCCGTCCTGGCTGTAGCACTGGTAGCGAATAGCATTGAGTTAGGACGCCAGCGTGGCAGTACCCAGGGTCGCATCATCGGCGGGTTGGAAATTCTGAACAAGATGAGTGGCGGATTTACAAAGATGGATATTGCACTGGCCGAAATTTTTGCCAACCAGGCTGCCACCATCCTGCAGACAGCGCAGATCTACAACCAGATGGATGATCTGATGATGCAGCTTCTGACCAGCCTGATGCACGCCGTGGATGCGAAAGATCCTTACACCAAGGACCATTCTAAATGTGTTTCGAATTACGCCGCCACCATTGGCTTTGAGATGGGATTACCCGCGGAGGATATCAATCAATTAAGGTTGGGTGGTTTGCTGCATGATGTGGGTAAGATTGGAATCCCTGATGAGATCCTCAAGAAGATGGATAAATTAACCCGTGAAGAGTTCCAGGAAATTTACCGTCATCCCCAAATTGGATATAAGATCGTTGAAAAAGTCAGTTTCCATAGCCGGGATGTCTTGAAGGCAATTATCGAACATCACGAAAGACTGGATGGCAGTGGTTACCCACTGGGATTGCGCGACAATGAAATTTCCATGATTGGTAGAATAATGGCAGTCGCGGATTCCTTCCACGCCATGATTTCTGACCGGCCATATCGTCTGGCGCTCTCTCACGAAAAGGCATTTGCTGAGTTAACGAAATATTCAGGTGTTCAATATGACGAACGCTGTGTCCAGGCATTGAAAAATGCTTATTTAAAAGGGCAGATTCTTACCCACGGGCTCTAAAGATTACTTAAATCGCTCAAAATTATTTTGGAACATATTGACCACATCCGGGTCAAAATGCTTGCCGCTCTGCTCACGAATGTAAGCAATCGCTTTCTGGACCGGCCAAGGTTTGCTATAGGGGCGTTCGGAGGTAATGGCATTGAATACATCAATCACCGCAAAAATACGGGCTACCAATGGAATTTCTCTTCCTTTCAAGCCTTGCGGATATCCTGTTCCATCCCATTTCTCGTGGTGTGAATAGGGGATATCGATCGCTGGACGTAGGAATTCGATCGGATAGAGCATATCTCGCGCAAAGATTGGATGCTTACGCATAATCACCCATTCTTCTTCCGTTAACGGTCCGGGTTTGTTCAGGATCTGATCAGGCACACCAATCTTTCCGATATCATGTAACGTGGCACCGCGACGAATGTGCGTCAATTCCTCAGCATCACGAATACCCATTGCTTGAGCCAGAATCAAGGTCCACTCTTTAACTTTCTGGCTGTGTTCTCCCGTAATACGATCGCGAATATCCAATGCTCGCGCCCAACCTTCAATCGTGCGATCATACGCAAAGCTCATTTCGCGATTGGCACGGGTTAATTTGTCCAGAAGCTGACCATTTTCAATCGCGATGGCTGTCTGCTGTGCCAATGCCCCCAGAAACTCCTCCCATTCCACATCATCATTTTTTACAAAGCGTCGAAATACTTCTAACACACCCAGACAACGACCTTTGGAATTGAGTGGCACTGCATAATAAGATGTAAATTTTTCCACGGCAATATTCTGGAAGAAGGATTCCCATTTGGATAATTTAATATCCGGCAGGAAAATAGGCTGATTGTTGATAATCACCCATTCAGCTGGTCCTAAATTAAATGTTGCCATTGTCTCACGTGCTTTGGATTGGTAAAAACCGATCCCCATTTCATATGAAATGAGCGAAGAGTTTTCATTGGTTAACAAAATGTCAACAGCATCAACCTTCAATTGCACAGCAATTTGGCTGATCAGGAAATGCATGGTGCTGGATAGATCGAAATTACCAACAATCATCCTATCTATTTCACGTAGTGTGTTCAAGCGCTCCAGTTGCCGCTCTTTCTGTTCGTTGAGGGCTTCGCGCTGAATGGCATAGGCAGCGATCTCCGCCAATGCTACGAGAATGCGGACATCATCGTCGGTCCAGTTACGATAAGCGCCAACCTCAATCATGCCTATCACCTGATCATCTACAATCATAGGCACGATCAGGATGGAGGAGACGCCACCTGTGAGATCAACCAACGTCGGACCAGGTTTGTTTTGAACGTCATTGTTCAAATAATAGGATTTTTTTTCCACCACCCAGCCAGCAGCACCTGCTCCAACTTTAAGACGCAATCCACCCTGCACCTGGAAATCACCATGCCCGGATGAATAAACCAGCTCATTAGAATCGGGGTCCAGGATTGCCAATGAGATACCCGTTGCCCCCAGGGCATCTTTGGTTATCCCCAAAATAATTTTATAAATGCTCTCGAGTTGATGTGTCTCCCTTAACGCCTGAGCAAGATCAACCACATTGGTAAGTTCGCGTTCCCGTTGAATGAGTTCCAGCAATTGTTCATTTAATTGTCTGGTTCGGTCTTTAACCTTAAATTCCAATTCCTGATTTAATTTATGTAATTCCTGCTGGGCTTGTTTACGTTCGATTGCCAGCGCAATCTGGTTGGACACAAATGTCAACAGGTCGCTATCGGCATCTGAATAGGATATTTCCTGGTCATCATAAGTTTGGACGACTAAAACGCCAATTGTTTTTCCCATCTCCGTTTGCAAAGGAACCCCCAGCCATTGATGAGAATCAGCCCCGGTCGCCTCTATTTGATGTTCATGAGTTATATTTTCTTCATTATCATTGGTCAATAATAGCGGTTGCCCGGATTTAATCACAAACTCAGTGATCCCACTGCCATTGGCTCTTGGCTCAGGTTTTTCGCTGTATTCATCCACAAAATAAGGAAAAGAGACGGTAGCTGTTTGCTCATCATATAAGGCGATATACAGATTTTTAGCAGAGATCAATTCATTAACAACCTCATGAACAAAGGCGAATAATTCGTTTAAATCGGTGGAGGTGCTCGCCGCTTCAGAAATGCGATAGATGACATCCTGTAATTTTTCAAATCGTTTCCGTTCTGTGATATCCAGCACCACGCCTACGAGACCACTGGTTTGGATCGGGTTTGTACTGTTATATGCTGCTTTAAAGTACATAACATCATGCAGTTCGCCATCTACCGCTCGAATACGCGCTTCATAGGATTTCGTAATACCCGAAGAGATAATCTCTTGATTTTCTTTCAGAAAAGTATTAGCCAGGTTCTCAGGATAAATATCATGCACCGTTTTCCCAACAATTTCATCCCTATCAATACCGTTTAATTTTTCAAATGCCTGATTGCATCCCTGATAAAGGAAATCCGCTCCCATGATAAATACAGGCGCAGGGATGGTATCAATCACCAATTGCAGGAATTCTTCCGAGGCTGCTAATTGAGCCGTGCGTTCCATCACCCGACTCTCCAGGGTTTCATTGATTTTTTGCAGTGCTTCTTCTGTTTCTTTGCGGGTAGTAATATCCAGAATATAAAAATTGTACTCAACCAGTTCATCCTGTTTAATTTGGTGGACATAAGTCAGGTC
>JACZIY010000225.1 GCA_014860845.1 Anaerolineaceae bacterium | reverse complement strand
GACGACAAGGTGCTGACATCCTGGAACGGACTGATGCTCTCGGCCTTTGCCGAAGCCGCGCGTGCCCTGGAGAACGACACCTATCTGCAGGTTGCCCAGCGCAACGCCGACTTCATGCTGCGCGAGATGCTGGTGGAGGGTCGACTGCGACGCTCGTGGCGGCAGGGACAGACCAGCCCGGAGGTCTTCCTGGAGGATTACGCCGCCCTCATTCTGGGCTTGCTGGATCTGTACCAGGCGGATTTCAACCCGCGCTGGTTCGCAGCCGCCCAGGCCTTGACCGGTGAAATGATCGAGCAGTTCCATGATTCCTCCGGAAATGGTGGCTTTTTTGATACCACCCGTGCCGCCGAGACCGTGCTGCTGCGTCCCAAAGACCTGCAGGACAATGCCACGCCGTCCGGCAATGCCCTGGCAACCGAGGCTCTGCTGAAAATGGCAGCCTTCTCGGACAACGAGGAATGGCTGCAATGGGCTGATCATTCCCTGGCGCAGGTGGCGGGCATGGCAGCCGAATATCCCACCGCCTTCAGTCGCTGGCTTTCTGCTGCCGATTTCTACCTGAGTAAAACCCGGCAGATCGCCCTGATTGGGGATCTGGAAGACCCGCAGATGACGGAATTCCTGCATGTCCTGCGGATCCGCGGCACGTACCGTCCCAACACCGTGGTGGCCGCGGCAGGATTGCCACTCCCGGAGGATAGCCCGGTTTTGTTGGCGGATCGCCCGATGCTGGATGGGAAGCCGACGGCCTATGTGTGCGAGGGTTTTGTGTGTCGGAGGCCGGTGACTTCTGTGAGCGAGCTGAGAGAGCTGCTCAACGCTGACGGCTGACGACCTGTCCGGGGACGCAAGGACGCAAAAAATCTGAACTGGGATTTATAGGATTTTCAAATTTTTGTTGGCTAGGTCCTTTTGAAGGTGGAGAATGTGGGTTGGCTGGGTTTGATGACAGGATTTACAGGATGAGGGGTTGCCAATTCATGGTTCGTACCCAAAGGGTATGATATTGCCGGTCATCGGTCTCCCGTCCAGGGTCACTTATCTCATACACATGAATATGCTATAATATACACATCAGCAATTGTGTAAAAGGAGTCAAAATGCGCACCAATATCGTTCTCGATGATGCGCTCGTCAAACGGGCGCAGAAGCTAACCGGCATCCGCACCAAGCGTGAAGTTGTCGATGCTGCTTTACGCACCCTGGTGCGGCTTCATGAGCAATCCTCCGTAAAAGCCCTGCGTGGTAAGTTGCGCTGGGAAGGCAATCTGGAAGAATCACGGCAGGGAAGAAACCATGCTGGTGGTTGATACCACCGTCTGGGTGGATTACTTCAATGGTCAGATCAACCCCGAAACGGAGTATCTCGACCACGCACTAACGGAAGAGTTGATTCTGGTGGGAGACCTGATCCTGGCTGAGACTTTGCAGGGGTTTCGCTCCGATAAGGATTTTCAACAAGCCCAGGCTGCCCTCGCCAAATTTGAACAGGCTGAGATGGTGAATATTCAGCTGGCGCAACAATCCGCCAAACATTATCGGACTTTGCGTAAAAAAGGTATCACTGTCCGCAAAACGATCGACTGTCTGATTGCCACCTTTTGCATCGCCGAAAACCACAGCTTGCTGCATCGCGATGCTGATTTTGACGCGTTTGAGGAGCATTTGGGATTGAATGTGGTGCATGCGGGAGACTGAAAACGGACGGTAGACCGGCGACGGGGAGGTTTTCTGATTATGAAAATTGAAAATAAAAGTATGATAATAGTATTGGAATTCATCAAATCCATCATGGAGGCATCGTGAACAGACGAGTAAAAATGGCCGTTATCGGAACCGGAAGAATGGGGAGTGTCCACTGCAGGAATATCGTTCAATCCATCCCGGAAGCAGACCTGGTGGCGCTGTGTGATATTCGCCTGGAGGTAGCCCAGACGCTGGCTGCCGAACTGGGCATCGCGCGGGTGGTGGAGGATTATCGCGAACTACTCGCGGATCCGGACATCGAAGCGGTGTTGATAGCCGCCACCACCACGGCGCATGATTTCATCATCAAAGATGCTGCCCTGGCC
>JACZIY010000224.1 GCA_014860845.1 Anaerolineaceae bacterium | reverse complement strand
TACTTTTTGTTCTTTTTATCGAGATCGACCATTTTTGATCAAGTCTCCAGTTTATTTTGATCATCACATAGCCGATGTTAAAAAATTTTTAGGAAATGGTCTTTCTTTACGACGAACGATCTTTTTAGGTGACGCTAATGCACTCGTGGTGCCAATAAAAAAATTAATCCCTTTGATGGAAACGATTCACAACCATCTGGATGTGGAAAACTTAGGTGGTATATTTGCTTTTCTGGATGGTTTCAGTGGAGAGAGAAAATCCATCGCTGATTTTCAAAAATTAAGAGATCTTGGCATGAATAAAATATATATTGGCTTGGAAAGTGGAAACAATCAATTATTAAAATTCCTGAACAAACCAGGATCAGCCCAGGATGCTCTCAACGCTGTGCGAACAATTAAGTCATCAGGAATTTCTGTAGGGATCATTGTGTTATCAGGTGCAGGTGGTAAACAATATGCTGCAAATCATATAATTGATACCGTGGATATAATCAATCAAATGGGTCTGGATGCGGATGATCTGGTTTATTTCTCAGAATTGATTGAAAGTGAAGGGTTGGAATATTCTCAAAAAGCCTTTTCTGAAAATCTTATACCTTTATCCAGTGTTGAAAGACAGGAACAAAGGAAAAAAATTGAAGAACAGTTAGTGTTTTCAGATTCCGGAACACCCCATATAAGCACCTATGATATAAGAGATTTTGTCTACTAAGGATTTTTTAATGAAGATACTTCCTACTGGAAAATTACCTCCCGAATTACTTGAAAAATTGCTAAAAAAAATTCCGGTTTTGGATAAAAACGTAATTATTGGTCCAGGTACCGGATTAGATTGTTCTGTAATAGACTATGGTGATCAGTATTTAGTTTTTAAATCCGATCCGATCTCATTAACTTCTGAAAATATCGGGTGGTATGCTGTTCAAATTAACGTAAATGACATTGTGACCACTGGCGCTGATCCTAAATGGATGCTGATAACTTTATTGTTGCCTGAAAAAAATACGACAGTTCAAGTTATAGAAAATATCACTGACCAACTTATCATGGCAACAAAAGAATATGTCATCACAATTATCGGTGGTCATACAGAAGTGACAAATGGAATAGATCGCCCAATTCTCTCAGTCACCTTAATTGGTACTGTAGATAAGGATAAATTAATCACTCCATTAGGTGCCGAGAATGGAGATAAAGTTTTTCTTACCAAGGAAATCGCCATTGAAACAGTATCAATCATATCCAATGATTTTCCCAACAAACTCAGTCCGCATCTGACCGGACAAGAATTAAAGAAAGCTCAATCTTACCTTTATGATCCAGGAATAAGCATTTATAAAGAAGCAAATCTTTTGCGAGATGGTTTCGGAGTTACTGCTATGCACGATCCAACAGAGGGAGGTTTGGCAGCAGCTTTATGGGAATTATCAATCGCAAGCAATAAAACGCTCAAGGTCAATCTTAACAAAATTCCAATATCAGAATTAACGAAGAGAATTTGTGCTTTATTTTCTATTAATCCTTTAAATTCAATCTCTTCTGGAGCGCTGTTATTTACAGCCAACAAGAAGAATTCAGATGCTATCATGAATATTCTAGAAAAGAATCAAATACCTGTTTCTGAGATCGGATATGTTTCTGGAGATGGTATTGGTGTCATCAACGTTGATCAATCACCTCCGATTTCACTTCCTCGTCCAGAAAGAGATGAAATAGCCAAAATCTTTTAGCCTATAAATGATCATGGTAGAATAGTGCTTGTTTAACGCGCGCCCGTAGTGAAAAGGATATCACGTTGCCCTCCGGAGGCAGAAGTCTGAGTTCGAATCTCAGCGGGCGTACTTCTAATAAATTTTATATACAATATATATATTTTTATTAAGTATTCTGATTATAATTGGGGAAACATTGGAGAAGGATATAAATATGTTTGGTGGATATGGTTTGTACATATTAATTAGCTTACCCGCCTTGCTTTTGGGCTTTTGGGCACAGATGAAAGTGAAAGGTGCTTTTAATAAATATTCAAAAATTCGTAGTTATATAGGGCTAACCGGAGCTGAAGTAGCGCGAAGAATGTTGAATGCCAGTGGTTTAAATGAAGTCCAGGTCGAGGAAACCCGCGGCTTTCTCTCAGATCATTATGATCCCCGTGCAAAGAAATTGAGATTAAGTCCAGATGTATTCCGCAGTAACTCTATCGCTGCTGCAGGAATTGCTGCCCATGAAGCTGGACATGCCATTCAGGACAAACAAGATTACGTTCCATTGAAATTTCGTTCTGCAATGGTACCCTCTGTTCAATTTGGCAGCTGGTTGGGACCGATTATCTTCATTGGAGGTATGTTATTGCAATGGGAAAGTCTGGCATGGGTTGGATTAGGCTTATTCGCTCTGACAGCCATTTTTGCTTTGGTCACTCTTCCTGTCGAATTCAATGCCAGTAATCGTGCAAAAGCATGGCTAACCACATCAGGAGTAATTTATGGAGAGGAATCGCAGGGAATCAATAAGGTTCTAGATGCAGCAGCTTTGACATATGTTGCAGCAGCAATTCAGGCTATTTCAACACTTCTGTATTACGCTTTTTTACTGATGGGTAGATCAAGAGACTAAATAAAACTGAATTTTCATGAAAAAGGAGCACAATATTGC
>JACZIY010000223.1 GCA_014860845.1 Anaerolineaceae bacterium | reverse complement strand
GCTTTGCGTGCTGCTGATGTGAAAATGTATCTTTTTGATGGCAACCTGAATAAAGTGGATGATGTAATTGATACCTTTTTGGAGGGAAAATTGCCGGCTTTTTGATTCAGCCTCGGTAAAATTAACATGAAAATTGCGATTGCAAGTGGAAAAGGGGGAACGGGGAAAACAATGGTAGCAACCAGCCTGGCTCTCAGTCTGGTTGAAACCAACCAGGTTAAATTATTGGATTGTGATGGGGAAGCACCGAATGCACATTTATTTTTGAATCCGACCTTTACACAGGAAATTCCAGCCGTTATTCGAATTCCCAAAATAGACCCTGAACGCTGCACACTGTGTGGAAAATGTGTTGAGGTCTGTCAGTTTCATGCTTTGGTGAAAGTTGGAAAAACCATTATGGTGTTTCCACAACTCTGTCATGGTTGTGGCAGCTGTACCTGGAATTGCCCCGAAGGAGCGATCGAAGAAATCCCTAATCCGATCGGGGTCATTCAAACGGGACATGCTTTGGATGGAATCGATTTTACCCATGGAAAATTAACCCTGAGCGAACCGATGGCGACCCCCATCGTTCGACAGTTAAAAAAACTTGAGAAATCATCAAACGGGATAATCACTATCTTGGATTCTCCACCAGGGGTTTCCTGTACGGTTGTTGAAACCGTGCGGGGGGTTGACTTTGTCATATTGGTTACAGAACCAACTCCATTTGGCTTACATGATCTCAAGCAGATGTTGGGTATTCTGGAGGACATGCAGATTCGATATGGGGTTGTGATAAATCGAGTAGGGATCGGTAATGCTGAGGTGGATCGGTATTTAGAGCAAAGAGCAATACCCATTTTAATGAGAATTCCATTTGACAAAGAAATAGCCAGAGGAACAGCTGCAGGAAAACCATTGGTAGTGATCGATCCGAATTACCGTGAAAAGTTTAAGGATATGTTTCATAAAATAAATCAAATAACGGATAAAAGTGATGGCAGGTCATGACACAACAAAGAGCAAAACAACTTGTCATATTAAGCGGAAAAGGTGGCACGGGTAAAACCAGTTTGAGTGCAGCTTTAGCCTATGAAAGCACTCATGCAGTGTCAAAATTCAGAACTATTTTTGTCGATGCTGATGTCGATGCGGCTAATCTCAGTCTGGTGCTTGAAGCTCATGTGGTTGAACAACACGAGTTCTGGGGTAGCTCGCAAGCTGAAATTGATGTTCAAAAATGTACTGGTTGTGGATCCTGTGAATCAGTTTGTCGCTATGATGCCATTTTCCCCCATCCCGAAATTCCAGGAGTGAATTGGATTGATCCGATTGCTTGTGATGGTTGTGCTGCCTGTGTTTATGCCTGTCCGGAAGTTGCTATCAACATGATTCCCCAGCAGGAAGGTTTCTGGTATCGGTCCGAAACGCCGTATGGTGAATTTTTCCATGCGGAACTTTTCCCTGGTAGAGAGAATTCAGGGAAGTTAGTCACATTAATCAGACAAAATGCGCGCTTAGCCGCAGATGATCACGAAGCCCAACTGGTTGTGATCGACGGTCCTCCCGGGATTGGATGCCCGGTGATATCAGCCTGTGCAGGAACAGATCTGGGTCTCATCGTTGCCGAACCAGGACAGGCTGGTATGCATGATTTGCAACGGGTATTGGGCACACTCGGGCACTTTAGAATTCCAACGGTTATCTGTATTAATAAAGCAGATCTGTATCCGCAAGGCACAAAAGAAATTTATGAATTTGCTGAAACACAGGGCATTGAGGTTGTTGGGGAAATCCCATTTGATGAGAGCATCCCTTTATCCATGTTGCAAGGTGTCCCTATTCAGGTTCTATATCCAGAATCGCCAGCAGCCATAGCAATTCATGAAATCTGGAAACAGACCGTTAGTAAACTGATCCAATATGAGAAGCAAAATGAATAAACAGGAATTAGAAATTGCTGTGATAGAAAAATTAACCGAAGTGATTGATCCTGAGACTGGCGTGGATGTGGTCAAAATGCGATTGATTCAGGACATCCACATTGATGAAGTTGGAAAAATAACCTATGTGTTTCGCCCTTCTTCCCCGTTATGTCCCATTGCGGTTCCGTTGGCTCTGGCAATTATTGATGCAATCAAAGAAGTACCTGGGATTTCCGAGCAAGCGATCACCGTAAAAGATTATGTTCAGGCAGATCAATTGAATGAAATATTAAAAACGATTGTGTAATTGTACAAAGAATGGTTTTGTGAAGATCAATCAGGAGAATGAGATGAAATCAAAATTAAAAATAGGCATCATTATTTGTGATCGTTATCGAACATGTGCAGGTGGAAAATGTTTTCGGGCATTGAGAAACCGCGAGTGTGCTTTCAGCATTTATGAGGGAAAAGACATGGAACTGGTTGGTTACACAACCTGTGATGGATGTCCTGGAGGCAATATTGAATACACTGCAGATGAAATGATGCGAAATGGTGCCGAAGTTATTCACTTCGCGACTGGCATGCTGGTTGGATATCCACCCTGTCCGTATATAGATACCTTCAAGAAATTTCTGGAACAGAGGTACAAGATTAAGGTCATTGCAGGTACCCATCCCATTCCACAAAAATATTTGGATTCCCATCTTGAACTGGGATCCTGGAAAGATATTAAATGGCAAGCACTACTGGAGCCAACCATGGCTACTGAAGAAATTCGCAAAGCATATGATTAATGTCTGAAGTGTGAAATTAATAATCATTGTTCTATCATCACAAAAGAGGAAAAATGAACCTTTACGAACTGCTCTTAAATTCTCTCCCAATGGAACCGATACCGGTCAGAAAAGTTGTTGTAGGTGTACATTGGACATTGGTTTGCAGTGCTAATTGCGGTTTATCGTCGACATTAACCAATTGTGGACCGCATGGACATGCAAAAATGCGGGATGTTGGTAAGCTTGAAGAAAAAACTGTGCAACAACTGGCAGAATGGATCCTTTCAGATAATTTTCTGGAAGCCAGTGTTGGTATGGCAGCCATTAATTCATTGATCCCTGTCGATGAAAAGAAATTAGTCCAAAAAAATGCATCTGAGGTAATTGCACAAGAAAGTACAGGAAAAAATGTAACCATAGTTGGGCATTTTCCGTTTGTTGAGCAGATTAAATCCATCCCCAAACATTGTTGGGTAATCGAGAAAAAGCCTTTTGGAGATGACTTTCCGGAAGATGCAGCCGAGGATTTTATTCCCCAATCGGATATTGTGGCCATAACCCGGACAGCTTTCATCAATCATTCCATGGAAAAATTGTTGTCACTCTGTAAAAAAGATGCAACTGTAATGATTTTAGGTCCCTCTACCCCGATGTTGCCAGAATTGTTTGACTTAGGAATTTCATTTTTATCCGGTGCTCGCGTGGACGACCCAGTCGCTGCTATCAACACGATTGTTCAAGGGGCATCTTTACCACAAGTCAATGGCATCCGATTGGTAACTTTGGTTAAGTAAATACGATGATTTAGCAATAATAATTTTTATAAAGAGGTTAGATATGGACATTACGACAAACAATGAAAATAAAGTAAACAAACCCGCCCCTGCGAAAGGATCAGCATCTGAATATAACAAGGTGAAAAAACTCATTGCTGTGATGAGTGGCAAAGGTGGCGTCGGCAAGTCTTTTGTAACCGGTTTATTGGCAACCAGTCTGGCAAGAGAAGGTTACGAAGTTGGCGTACTGGATGCTGATATCACCGGTCCCAGCATGCCAACCTTATTTGGATTACATTGACCGGTTAACTCAGGGCAATACGGCATTCTTCCACTAACCAGTAAAACCGGAATCAAAGTTATTTCGATGAATTTGCTGATCGAAGGTGAAGATAATCCTCTCATTTGGCGTGGGCCACTGATTGCAAAAGCAATCACGCAATTATTGGGGTGATGTGATGTGGGGCAATCTTGATTATTTATTGATTGATTTACCACCTGGAACATCTGATGCGGCTTTAACCATCATGCACCTTCTACCAGTGGATGGCATTGTGATGGTTACCACTCCGCAATCTTTAGCCACGATGATTGTCAATAAAGCCGTGAACATGGCAATAAGAATCGGAGTTCCGATCATTGGTGTGGTGGAGAACTTGGCATATTATCCCTGTCCGGATACCGGAAAGAAACATATGATTTTTGGAGATAGCAATGGAGAAAAAGTTGCCAAAGCTGCGCATGCTCCACTTTTAGCACAAATTCCACTCAATCCGGTTCTGACTCAATTATGTGATTTCGGAGAGATTGAAGATATCGAATTTGCAGAAACAATCACTTTAATGGAGGCTTTTGAAAAAGCTATGCCTGTTAAAAGTCCTTCATCGAATCAAATGGAAAAAGTCCTTGAAAAACCAAATCAATGGTCTGTTGTTGGTACGCTGGACGATTCCAAAAAACCCGTGATTAAAACAGTTAAAGGTGAAGATGGACATGATAAAGCTTTTTCGGATGTAGCCCGGCAATTAATCCGTCGCAAAGAAAATATGGGTAGTTTTGATGAACCGGATGCCATGGGTAAATTTACTGGCTGGTGTGAAGATACGATGCAAATTCAATTCCATTTAGACGGTGAAACGATAAAAGAAGCCAGATTCCTGACTGACGGGTGCGGGGCAACGATTGCCTGTGGAAGTATGCTCACAAAAATGGTGCATTCAAAGACCCTGGAGCAAGCCATGAAAATCACTCCTGATGAGTTATTGGCAGAACTGATCAGTATTCCGGATGATCATGAACATTGTCTTTCGTTAGCAGTAACAACATTACGAAAAACGATTCAGGATGCCTGGGATAGAAAAAATCGGTGATTTGGAATCTTCAATATTTTGGAAAAGGAAAAGATTTGGAGAACGCTTGTATAAAAACGTTTAGATGAGTATCTAGAGGAGACAAATGAATTATGTATTCGGTCCGGTACCATCCAGGAGATTAGGAAAATCTTTAGGCATTGATCCGGTTCCCTTAAAAACCTGTAACTGGAATTGTGTTTATTGTCAATTGGGGAGGAGCATTCCTTTATCCAATGAACGCAAAGAATTTTTTCCAGTGGATGAAATCCTTTTGCAAGTCAAAAAAACATTACAACAGCATAAAAACGGAGAAATAGATTGGATCACCTTTGTTGGATCTGGTGAGACGACACTGAACATCAACCTCGGACATTTAATCCGGGCTGTAAAACAAATGACCTCGATCCCTATAGCAGTTATCACCAATGGATCTTTATTGTATCTTCCAGCAGTGAGACAGGATTTGAAAACTGCCGATGCTGTTTTACCATCCTTAGATGCCGGAAATCCCGGATTATATAAAAAGATCAACAGACCTCATCCAGAGGTCACCTTTTCGCGCTATGTAGATGGATTGAAAGCCTTTCACAGAGAGTATCAAGGTAAATTATGGATTGAAGTGATGCTGGTAAAGGATTTGAATGATAGCGAAAGAGAATTACTCGAATTAACAGACCTGTTTGCTACTATTCACCCGGATGAAATTCATATTCTTCAACCAACCCGACCACCGGTTGAACCCTGGGTGCACCCAGCAGATGATGAAAAAATATTACGTGCTAAAAAAATCTTAGGTTCATCAGCCCGAGTGATTGACCCTGTAACCGGGGGTTTTGATCTTGGACAGCATGAGGACTTAACCGATGCTATTGTGGATATTATCACTCGCCATCCCATGAAAGAAATTGACCTGATCGAAACCTTACAGCATTATCCTCAGGCAAATGCGAAAGAAATCCTGCAATTGTTGGCAGAAAGTGGTAAAGCACAAGTAGTGATTCGATATGGTGAGAGATATTGGAGTTCATTATCAGGTTATTATCCTGAAAACTCGAAGGAGGAGAAATGACAAAAATTATTTGTGTGGTGAATGACGAAGTTAAGGACAGCTCAGAACTTAAGAAAGAGCATGGGGTATCTTTCTGGATCGAAATGCAGCATTCGAATGTGCTCTTTGACACCGGGCAGAGCCCGGAGGTTTTAACTCATAATCTGCAAGTTTTGGGACTATCACCCATTAATATTGATGCGCTGGTATTCAGCCATGCCCATTATGATCATACTGGTGGGGTAGCAGCTATTTTTCCTGAGAGAACCACAATGCCGTTATATGCAAACAAGGACCTGTTCAGAGCCCGTTATTCCAGCAAAGATGATGTGTATAAATCGATTGGAATGACTATGAAGGAATCGGATTTGTCACACTATTTTTACCTGAAACTGAGCGATGATCCAGTAGAAGTAAAACCTGGCTTATGGACAACCGGCACCATTCTGGGGCGACCGGAAAGAATGGGCATCAGTAAACATCACTTGGTTCACACTCAGGTTGGCTGGGAACACGATCCTTATCAGGATGATATTTCTCTGGTATTGAAAACGTCAGCAGGAAGTGTGCTGATTTGCGGATGCTGTCATGCGGGTATATTGAATACCCTTTATCATACTGAGAAAGTATTTGGTGGTCCCATTATTGGGGTGATCGGTGGTACACATCTGATTTCAGCAGATGACCAGTATCTCGATCATATCATCGATGTCTTTCAGGATCGTTACCCGGATTGCAACTTTTATATGAATCATTGCACTGGTAAAAATTCGGTTGACAGACTGATGGAAAAATTGGGAGATAGAATCCAAATGTTTCTTGCGGGCAGTACGGTTGAATTTCCATAGTAACTTCGTTTAAATTTCTTTCTTTTCCGATTATTTAGTAAGCAACCCACAAGAAATCTCTTGCGGGTTGTTTTTTTAATTAAGGAATTGGCTTGTGATTTACTTGTATTATTCCAAAATCCAGACAAATCTACCCCAAATTGTCATCAAACATTATACAAAAACCATATACAACTTGTATAAACTATGTCGATACTTTATACTTTCCTGTAT
>JACZIY010000222.1 GCA_014860845.1 Anaerolineaceae bacterium | reverse complement strand
CTTATTGCAGTGGTTATGACTGTAGTAAAGCGGGCTGCTAACAAAGCGCGAGCAGTTGGAGCAGAGGACATGGCATATACGTTTGGCGCCATCTCCAAAAATATTAATATGAGATGGATTGCTTGAATTCCAAACAGAAAGAAAACAAGCTTTCTGAAGCTTAAGCAAGTCGGTCGTTTATACCTCAGGAAGAAAACCCAACCAAATGCCGTGAAAAGAAGAAAGGCAAAAAAAGTTGGTAGCGTGACTCGATAAAGCAAGTATTGCACATATTGTATGAGGCTGTCAGCGGTTATCGTAATTAATTCTACGAATGATTGTGTTTCCAGGTAAATATTGGTCATTCTCACTTTGTTCACCGGTGAGAGAACTAATACAATAATACCGAGGAATGTGCCAGCCAGCGCAATACTTAATGGAAACAAAAATTGTCTCTCGTTGGATTGTTTTTTCCTTGAGGCGATGAGTGCTGAGACAAAAGCGATGCCTAAAAATCCAGCCTGGTAAACCGCGCCTGTCTCAGAAAATCCAGCCGACAGGAATGACAATAAGAAAAGCCCAATCACTGATAGAACCCCACCTCTTTTTTCGTAACCTTTCCAAATAACCCATGCAATTGTCCAGACGAGAGTAACCAATGGTGCAAGATATGGTAACATGCCAGCCCGCCAATAGAGAATCTGAGTTCGGTTAGGGGCTTGATACAAAACCAGCTGCACAATTGCTGCAGATAACATCAAGTATTCCACTGGATCTAGTTTTACCTGAACCAATCTGGAAATCTGCCGAAAAAGGACCATAAAACCTGCCACAAACAAAATCACCATTAACCCTGGCAAGAGAGACACTGTAAAACGTCCAATTTCTTCACTGATACCCATCATTAAAGTCAATGAATAACGATTAGCTGAATAAGAACTAGCATGAAAATATGAATTCCATTGAACCGTAAAGAAATTTTCTCCCCTCAGAAAAGTTGCATAACAGTAATCATCCTGCAAATAGCGGGAATAAAATCCTGTCCAGATGTAACCAATCAATGGGACAAATAACAATACGCTGAGAATGCCAGAAATCCAACGATAAATGAGCGAAGTGGATTGTCGAAACATAAAATGATTATACCGAGTTTCAATTGCATAAATGGTTATTCTTTTATTCGTTTTTTTATCACCCTGTGGGTTCACTGAGGTTACTTTGTGGATTTAAGCGAATACCGTTAACAAAAAAGTTCTTGAGTTCATAAGCAAGTGAACTCAAGAACTAATGAACTTCTGAACTTTCAGGCTTAACAGCCTTATGGCTCAACAGCTGAAGATCTACTCTACTTTGATCTGCGCGTACTGCTGGACGACATTCCCATCCATATCATTGACCAAGAATCCTACCAGATAATCGCCAGCCGGGGCATAGACCTGTTCCCACACGAAAGCAGAATTACCAAAGGTGAGGGTATCACCTTCTTCGAGAACGATCTGAGTGATCTGGCCACTGGCATCTAATTCCATCCAGCGCTGCAAGAGGGTGAAAGTATCCCCTGCGGAGGTGGAAATCTCAGATGGGGAACTGGCGGTTTCATTACCCTGGAAACCAAAGACCTGGAACAGGCGACCATCGCGGAAGTACATCTGTGCCCGGCGTTGTTCGCCGTTTTCAGCAAAGGTATAGGTACCATCGACAGCATAAATGGCATCCTCAGAGCTGGCGCCATACGCCAGGGGGTTGAAGAGCGCAACTGATGACTGGTTACCATCGGTGATGGAGAAAAGGGTTGGCTCCCA
>JACZIY010000221.1 GCA_014860845.1 Anaerolineaceae bacterium | reverse complement strand
AGCGCCGGCATTGGCTGTATTAACCATATTTTCGGTAATGTGGCGCTGGAATGATTTTCTATGGCCTCTGATCGTGCTGAGCCAAAATGAATTATTCACCTTACAGGTGGGCTTAAATTCCTTCCAGGGCGAATTAAATGTGAAGTGGAATTACATTCTTGCAATGACAGTTATGACTTTGTTGCCAATTACACTGGTATTTGCTTTCCTTCAAAAATACATCACCACTGGAATTTCCTCAACTGGCATGAAAGGTTAATCTTATCCATGTGAATTGGTTCTGATCGATGACGATTATGAATTACATGGAAAAATTGTTATAAATTATGAGAATTATTCAACCTGGTCCGCTTACCCTCCAGGAAACATCATTACATGGACTGAAATTTAAAGGGAATCTTCAGGAAACCTTTCAAATTACAGTACTTGAGGAGGATATCATTCGGGTGCAACATTTTCCCGATGGAAAACCTCGCCTAAATCGCACCTGGTCCATCGCGGGCAAAGATGGTGAAGTTCCGTTAGAAGGTCGTTCAAGAGAGGATTTAAGTGCATTTAAATTACCTGCTTTCAATATTTCTAAAAGGACTGACAAAGTTCTGGTATCCACAGATAAAATGCAGGTGGAAATAGACATAGCAGATGCGAGTCTTACCTGGCGTACTCAACCTGATCAAAAAATCTTTGCTGCCGATTTGCAGCGACGGGCATACTCATACGATCAGAATAGGGAGACTGTATTTCATTATTTAGAAAGACGGCCAGATGAGCATTATTACGGGTTTGGAGAAAGATCTGGACCTCTGGATAAGTATGGTCGTAGAATGAGAATGCTCAATCTGGATGCCTTGGGTTATGATGCTGAGATAGGCGATCCATTATACAAACACATTCCCTTTTATATTACCTACGTTCCCGGTTTAAATCTCTCTTATGGATTGTTCTATGACAATCTCAGTACGTCTATATTTGACATGGGTCAGGAGAGAGATAATTATTATGGACCCTATCGCTACTACCAGGCTGAAGCAGGAGATCTGGATTATTACTTGATCTTTGGCCCACAAATTTCTGATGTCGTGCAAAAATTTTCTACTCTGATAGGACGTCCAGCATTACCACCTCGCTGGTCTCTGGGTTACTTAGGATCAAGCATGCTGTATACCGATGCAGAGAATGCCCAGGAAGCCCTGAATGAATTTATAACCGATTGTGAAAAACATCAAATTCCATGCGATATGTTTCATCTTTCCTCAGGCTATGGCTCAGGAGCAGATGGGAAACGCTATGTATTCAACTGGAATTTTGAAAAGATTCCAGATCCAAAGAAAATGGTTTCTGATTTTCATCAGGCTGGCATACACTTGATGGCAAATATCAAACCCTGCTTGTTGGAGAGTCATCCACTATTTGATGAAGTTGCCAATTTTGATGGATTTATAAAGGACTCTGAAAGTGGAAAACCTCGTCTGGACTACTTCTGGGATGGTTATGGTTCCCATCTTGATTTTACAAATCCAACCACTTTTAATTGGTGGAGTTCCAATGTGCAAAAATGGCTGTTAGATTATGGGATTGATGCGACCTGGAACGATAACAATGAGTACCCCATCTGGGATGACGATGCGAAATGTTTCGGTTTTGGAGAAGAAATCAAGATAAAACATATTCGGCCATTACAACCCTACTTAATGGTAAGAAGCTCTCTACAAGCCCAATGTGCGCATACTCCCGAGAAGCGTCCATTTTTGCTTGCCAGGTGCGCTTCGCCAGGAACACAAAGACATGCCCAAACCTGGTCTGGTGATAATGAGACCTCCTGGAAAACGCTACGTTTTAATATTCCCATGGGACTGGGATTGAGTCTTTCTGGTTTTCCAAATACCGGACATGATGTGGGTGGTTTTACTGGTCCAGGACCTTCACCGGAATTATTTGTCCGGTGGGTTCAGAATGGAATTTTTCACCCACGCTTTACCATTCATTCATGGAACATGGATGGCACTGCAAATTCTCCGTGGATGTTTGCAGAAGTCATACCCATTATTCGTGAGACTATAAAATTCAGATACCGTCTGATCCCTTACTTATACACACAATTCTTTGAAGCTTATCGCAACGGGACACCCATTATTCGTCCAATGGTTTACCAGTTTCCGGACGATGAAAATTGCCTTCAAGAGTCCTTCGATTTCATGCTGGGACCGAATTTACTGGTCGCATCTGTAATGGAACCTGAACAACGCACCCGAGAGGTCTATTTACCAGAAGGTCAAAATTGGGTGGATATTCATTCGGGATCCATTTACACAGGTGGACAAACCGTTAAGCTTGACGCGCCACTGGAACACATTCCTCTTTTGGTTATCGCCGGTTCCGTCCTACCAAACATGCAGGATATACACTTTGTAGGTGAAAAACCCGATGATGTTCGTCTTTTATATCTTTATCCAGATTCAGGGGAAAGTGAACGAACTACATTGTTGGTGGAGGATGACGGCATCAGCATGAAATATAAGGATGGTGAATACACTGAGATTTACATGACACTGAACTCAACACATGAGAGAACTCATCTGGATATCCATTATGGTCATAAAGGATATAAACCACCATACACAAATTTTGAGGTGATTCTCCCAACCGGGGAACCGCGTCCTATAACGATTTCCTGTCCAGAAGGAATGTCAGCTACCCTGCGGAAGTAAAACACAACTCCAATCAGGCAGAACGAGTAGCGATTGGTTATGCTTCAGTTCACTGAATCTGTTGGAAATAAAAAGAAATCATCATCTCGATTGATTGAAT
>JACZIY010000025.1 GCA_014860845.1 Anaerolineaceae bacterium | reverse complement strand
TCTAATGTGAATTTCATAATCTCCTCCTAAATCTTGTACTTATTTTTCTGGCTCATTCGATCCGGTAGTCATTGTTTCTGATTCCATTTCAGATTGTTCGTCTATTTCTGGTTCACTCGATGATATTTCATTGGCTGTCCCTTGATAAAGTTCATACCCCTGGCTGAAAATCACAACCTGGGCTGCCAGTAACCACAAAAAGAATAAAACCAGTACACTGCTGGCGATATTTAAAATATTCCCCATTTTGCTTTGAAAGCCGGAAAGCATAGTATTAAGATTATCCGTTGATGCTTTCGATTGACTGATCATAGTTTGATATTGGGACAGACTGGTGGAGATTAAAGATACATTATCGGACATGAGGGTCATGCTATCTTTAACCATTTCAAGATTGTTATCAGCTTTATCCAGGTTCGTTGACATATCTATAAATATATCTGGCATATCCTGCATACTATCGGATAGTTCACTGAGCGAATCGGCTAAGGATGTTTCAGGATTATATGGTTCTGGAGCTGGGGGCATCACAGCGCTTAGAAATGGTGTTGCACCCAGAACAGCTTGTAACACTTCAAAAGATTTGATGGCGCTTTCCAGAGATTGGGCTGCACTTTCAGCAGCATCGAGAGATCCGGTAGCGGTTTGGATCGTATTGGGAAGAGTTTTTCCCATAAGCTCATTAACCTGGTTGATAACAGGCTGTGTGTCTTCAACAGTCACAACGGTTGAATCCAACATATCTGAAAGCGCGTCCACACTTTCAATGGTAGATCCGAGAGCGTCATAGGTGATATCCAATGTTTTTTGACTGGTATCCACGCTGCTGATGAGGGTATCAATCGTGGAATTGATCGTAGTGGTTAAAACTGGTTTAGCAACCCATAAGCCTACCAATCCCGCAAGACTGAGGATTAAACCTATCACACCCGCAATCATTACAAAAACCCCCAGAAATCTTCGTAAAAAATTCATCTTCCCTCCCAACGTTGATAGATAAAAAAGATATTAAGGTGATTATACATCGCATGTCATTCACGTAAACTCAGATCTATTAAATCCCTAAGTTGAAAGGAATTGATCTGGTTGAATTGTCGATAATCAACAAAATACCTTTTCTTGAAAATACTGCTTTCTCCAAGAATTGGTGTCTTCTATTAAAACTAGATGCTAAAGAAATATAATTAAAAAATTATAGATCTTTAAAATAGGTTGCCAGTGCCAACAGGACAAATCCTGCGGCCACTAACCAGAAAGACCAGCCTGATAGTACTGGAATGGAAACGAATTGGGAAATAATGCCCAGAACGCCAAGAATGACAGCGATCCACCAGGTTACATTTTTTGGTCTACTAAGTCTCATGTTATCCTCCTTCGGATAAAAAAAGTGATTTTACATCGTCTTATGGAATTGGTGATTTTAAAATCATAGTACTGTTAATATAATTGTATGCAGTTTTTTATAAGAGACGTCTTCGTTTGGAACCAGAAAAAATACCCAGAACGAAAAATACAATTCCCACACCAATCAAAAAGCCAAGATTGTATGGAACCCCATCATTGTGTACTTCGTACATTTGAATATTTGAATTTATAAATGACAATACAAGCGTGACAGGTGAGATGGCACCATGCCAAATCCCTGGTAAAAAACCTGATATGCGGTTGAATTCATCGGTGGTGTTCATAAGCGGGTTGACTCCCGCTGAATATAGCTGTAATTTAAAAGCAGGCACATCGATTTGTCCAACAGGGGTGGGCGTCACCACCTGGGCGTGAGAATCTAAACGATTGGTTTGAGCAATAACATTAATCGAAGGATTAATGATGGTTATTCCCAGTATGATGGACAGTAGTATGAAAAAAGAAATAAATATTTTTTTGGTCATATTTTAACTCCAATTTGATTTGATAGGACTTCTCCTTAAATATGATCCAGCCGGTTATTCTTATGCCGACGACTGAAAAAAACCAGGAGGATAAATTATTAAAATGAACTTCAACCCTTAGGGGAAAAAAGTTACTTCATTTAATAATGCGAGTTTCCTGTGACTAACATCCTAAATCATTTGGGCTATCGAAGTCCCTAATAATAACTATCAAATTTCTATATTTCTAATGACGATTGTTTCAATCATCAGGGACCAGCGTGTTTTGGCGGGTATCTACAGTGTGATTAATTATTAACGAATAGGATTATAATTGTATTAATTATTCCTTTGTTGAAGGACGTTTAGTGAATAAACAAAAAATTTCTGTCGTCATTACTGCAGTTATCACAACAATCATTATTATTGTTGGTTTTATTTTACTCATGCCGGTAATCGGTCCTCGTTTTTTGCACCCCATCATGATGGGTAGTGAACCCCTTCCAACCAACCTGGATACTTCCTCTTCGCGGCTTTCAGATGGTGGTTTGTTTCAGGTATCCTGGAGCAGTGATCCTGCCAATGTGCCACTGAACCAAATTCATACCTGGACACTGCATGTTGAGACGCCCGATGGTCAACTGGTTGAGAATGCTTCTGTTCTGGTGGAAGGTGGTATGCCGCAACATGGTCATGGCTTGCCAACCAATCCGCAAGTTACGGAATATCTGGGCAATGGCGACTACCTTGTCGAGGGAATGCGTTTTCAGATGACTGGATTTTGGGAAGTGAAATTTGTTATCAGTTCAGGTGAACAATCTGATGCGATTACTTTCAATCTGAACATTGAATAATTACGGATGAAACGACAATCCGTGCTCATTTTTGGGGCAATCCTCCTGGGGGTTGTTATTTCGCTTTGGTTGATAATCCAACCAACAAAATGGACTGAGGATGAAGTTGTCACTTTGCGTAATTTATGGATCGGCAGCTTACCAGCACTCCCATCTGATCCATCCAATATTTACGCTGATGATCCGCAGGCTGCTTTGTTAGGACAGAAACTATTCTTTGATACCCGTTTCAGTTCCAATAATGAGGTCTCCTGTGCAACCTGCCATAAACCTGAATTAATGTTCACGGATGGTTTACCACTTTCAATCGCTGTGGGCACCACTGATCGGAAGTCTATGACAATCATTGGAACCGCCTACAGCCCGTGGCAATTTTGGGATGGGCGTAAAGATAGTCAATGGGCTCAGGCGCTGGCTCCATTGGAAAGTGTTGTCGAACACGGTGGTACTCGTACCCAATATGCTCACCTGATCGCCAACCATTACAGAGAACAATATGAAGCAATTTATGGACTTCTGCCAGATTTCTCTGATCCTGAACGTTTTCCAGCAATCGCTGGACCAGTTGATGAGGCTATCGCTCTGGCAGCCTGGGAAGGAATGACAACTTCCGACCGTGATCTGGCGACACAGGTATTTGTCAACATGGGTAAAGCTATTGCAGCTTACGAACGCCTGATCCTGCCTGCTTCCTCCCGTTTTGACCGTTACGTGGAAGCTTTGCTTAATCAGGATCAACAAACCATGAAATCTGAAATGACCTCAGATGAGGTGGCGGGATTGAAACTATTCATCAGCCGTGCGAATTGTATTCAATGTCATAATGGACCCCTGTTTACAAATAACGATTTTCACAACACCGGTGTGCCTGCAAGGGCGGGTTTGCCGCTGGATGATGGCCGTGCATCGGGTGTCATCAAGGTTTTGAATGATGAATTCAATTGTCTGAGTCAATGGAGTGACGCAAAGGAACAGGATTGTTCCGAATTGCGTTTTGTTGTTTCTGAAGGTGAACAATTAGACGCAGCTTTCAAACCTTCCACCTTGAGGAATATTGTCGAGACTGCTCCTTACATGCACGCCGGGCAATTTGCCACATTGGAAGAAGTACTCAGGCATTATAATCATCCACCAGAATCACCTATTGGACATAACGAGTTGGAACCTTTAGGCTTGACCAATCGGGAAATGGCACAAATTATCGCTTTCCTGCATACAATAAGTGGGGGCGTTGATGCTCCTCCTGAATTATTGAGAGCTCCGTAAAATTTTATTAATCGGTTATTCTTTGCAGGTTTTCAATCTATATAATCAATAAAATTATCGATTGGAGAAAATCAATATCGCAATTCATTACCCATTATGGAAATTGATTTAGTTATTGGTGTTTTCTCTTTCTTCACTTCAATCAAATTGAGCACATCATAGCCTTTTTTCTTCAAAAACTTCAGCATACGATGATTATCGGGATGTACCCAGATATATAGTTGATCACTGCCCAACTTCATGGCGAATTCCTCGGCATGATCAAATAACTTTGACGCGATGCCCTTTCCCTGATTATTCGGATCAACATACATCCAATCCAACCAGCAAACCTGGTTATCAATTTTTAACACTGAATAACCCACCATTTTGTTCTTGATTTTATACACAAACACTCTGTGATTTTCTGTAAAATAACCTTCGGCTGCACCCATTGCTTCCGACATCATCACGATCTTTTCCGACTGATTCAATTTATTCATAATGATAAGCATTTCGAAGACCATCTGTAGAAATTCAAGTGAATTGGATTTAATTTCTATAATTTTTTCCATTTTTTAGCTTTCTTCAGGTTTGTTTGTTTTTTTATTTAACCTTCGATGATTCTTTAAATTTGACACAACAGGTGATCAACAATCCTCCAATAGATAATGATGATCGTTTATGAAGACATTACATTCTTTAGATAAAATTGACAAATCTATCCTTTTACATAAGACAATTTCTCAGAGATGAGTCCATTTGTAACTTTAAAAATATCAACACCGCGAACATGTCCCTTATCTCCATTCACATCAATCCAATAATATTTCCATCGCATAACACAATGTATCCCTAATCCAAAAATTTCCTCGATCTCGATATGTGCATGCGGAGAATCAAGAAAGAATTTTTGCCAGAACTGAGAAACTTCATCCTTTCCAGAATAAATCGTTCCATCCGGTGAAGGAGTCGTGTTTTCAAAAACGCAATCATCACTCATACATTGCATCATTTCGACGATATTGTATCGATTGAATGCATCATTGAATTTCAGAACAATTCGTGTTGTTGTTTCTATTCGTGATAAACGGGTTGGTGTCATTTTAAATTTTTCTCCAATTCGGAATTGATCCATAAAACTTAATCATCAAAATATCCCTGTGGGTTTTCCTCCCCTGCCATGATTGCTCTGAAATCGGTAAGATTGTCACTAAACGATTCCGGATCAAAAGTATCAAAACTATGTTCCCGAGGAAGAATGATATTCAAACAATGCATGGCCATTCTGACCTGCATTCGGGTCTTGAATTCATGACCATCAGCATATCCAACAATTTCCAGAAATTCTTGCCGCATTTCAGGAGGATAGTACCACCACAAGGTTGCGCCAATATCGAGCGCAGGATCATCCAACGACATGGAATCCAGGTCAATCAAGTATAGATTTTCATCGGGTGTGATGATCCAATTGCTGTTATTTATATCATTATGCGAGGAAACCAATCCTGTTCCTCGAAATTCCTTTACCTTTTCTCTCAGCTGGATAATCCCTTCATCTACAAAATCAGCTGAACCAGGCACAAGAGATCTGAATTTTTTCCACCTGGTTTGAATTTCATCTAGAACCTGGTAACCAATGGCGCAGTATTCATCAGTAAAAACTTCAGGTAGTGTCTGTTTTACCTTAGCGCTGTGGTGAACCTTATGAATAGCAGAAGCAAAATTATCAAGATGGTTATGGTAATCCCGGCGCGTAGGTGTGCGTCCTTCTATATGTGTCTGGACCATTATGGAAGTACCATCATCGAGAAAACCTTCTGCTAGAACGGGTGGGGTCAATCCAATCGAGGCCAGCGCTTTATATCTTGCGACCTGAGATCCTAACTTTACAAAGTAAACCTTTTTGCCACTCCAAGCAAAGTAGGTTTCATTTCCATGACCTCCTGGATAGGTAAATTCCCATGAATCGCTGGAAAATTGATTTATCAGGAAGGACTCAACTTCATTTTGATGAGGTTTACTGGAATTCAAAAAATGATCATCCATTTCCAAGGTTATTATACTGATTTCTGACCTAATGGAAGAAATAGTTTTATGGAAAATGATTCAGAGAAATATAGTAAGAAATATTATACTATAAGTAAAAAATACTTGACATTATGTTTAATTAATGATACATTATGTCTACATTAATTTACAATTAAAGGAGTCAGGTATCATGTCATATCAAGAAAAGAGAAATGTTGTTAGTATCCTATCCGGAATTATCCTTTTAGCGGCTTATTGTCTGTATTCGATAGGAAAATATCAAAAAGGATTGGTAGCCCCAGGAGATTTAAAATTTTGGGCAACGACTATTCTGGTATTTATTGGAATTGGAATTGTGGCATTCATCGTTATTCAAATTGTTTTTCACATCATGCTCTCCATTTCTATTGCAGTGTCTAAAGCGGTGAAAGAAGGCAACTATGATGACAAAGAAATAGAAAAAGCAATCAAGGTAGATATGGTTGAAGATGAAATGGATAAAATGATTGAGTTAAAATCATTGCGTTTTGGCTTCGCAGTTGCTGGACTTGGTTTCATTTCTGGACTTGTAGCCTTGATTTTGAATTATTCCGCGGTGGTGATGTTGAACATCTTATTCATTTCTTTCAGTGTTGGCTCTATTCTCGAAGGATTTGTGAAGATATTCTATTACAGAAGGGGATTGAACCATGGCTAAAAAGTATATTATTACAAATAATATTCGTACTTTACGATTCTTTGCGAATGAAATGACCCAACAGGACCTGGCTGAGAAAGCAGGTGTATCAAGGCAAACCATTATCGCCGTAGAAGCAGGAAAATATTCACCATCCTTGGAATTAGCATTCCGGATTGCGGATGTGTTCGGGGTATCCATCGGTGAAGTATTCACCTGTGATGTAAAAGAACAGTCAGGAAATAAAAAATGAAAGCTATTATATATGATAAAACCCATAAGCCTGATCATTTGAGATTGCAGGAAATTGACAAACCTATTCCGCTGGAGAACGAAGTTCTGGTGAAAATTAATGCAGTCTCCGTAAACGCTGCTGATTATCGCTCCATTCAACTTGGGATGATCCCTAAAAATGGAATCTTTGGGTCTGATGTGGCTGGCGTAGTGGAAGCAGTTGGTAGCCAGGTCAAATCCTTGCGCGTAGGTGATGCAGTGGTAGGTGATTTATCAGGCAACGGATCTGGAGGATTTGCTGAATTTGTGACCGCGCCAGATTCCACATTTGTGATTAAACCAGCGACAGTGTCCTTTGCGATTGCAGCTGCTGCCCCAATGGCTGCTATGACTGCCTTACAGGCGATTCGTGACAAAGGTCAGGTACAACCAGGTCAGAAAGTAATGATTTATGGGTCTGGTGGTGGCGTTGGAACATTCGCGGTTCAATTGGCGAAACATTATGGCGCAGAAGTCACGGCCGTTTGTAGTACAAAGAATGTCGAGCAGGCAAATGCTCTTGGTGCAGATCATGTGGTGGACTATACCAAAGAAGATATCCTTGGTCTCGATAGTAAATTCGATGTAATCATAGTGGTCAATGGGCATCGTCGACTGATGCATTATAAAAAAGTTTTGTCTGCAGGTGGAAGAGTAGTTATGGTTGGAGGGTCATTATCGCAAATTCTAAAAACAATGATATTTGGACCAATCCTTTCGATTGATGGTAAGAAATTCTCATTATTGGCTGCAAAAGCGCTTACAACAGATTTAGAATTCGTCATTAAATTGGTTGCAGAAGGTAAACTTAAACCTGTCATCGATCGAATATATCCACTGAAAGAAACCATAGATGCTATTAATTATCTTCGACAGGGTCATGCCAAGGGGAAAGTGGTGATATCAGTCCTTTAATCCAAACCATTTCTCTTTACGTGATGCTCCAAAGTGTTGCTTTTCTCTTACCAAAGTATCAGAAGGTTCGAAGAATTGGCCGGTAGGTGTAACATCTGAAAGAAAATCTACATCAACACGGCCAACCATCTTTCTTCCAAACTCAATATAACATGTACCAGCCCCATTATAATCTGGGGGATGTTTCCCACCGTTAAATTCTGCAATCAATTTTGCAGCAACTGTTTGCGCTGCCCCTTCGGAAAAAATACCTGCCTTTGCAGTCCCCACACTCGTTACATCTCCGATGGCATATACATTGGGATAAAAGGTTTCCAGTGTTTTGTACTCGACAGGGATCCAACCATCATCCGTCATGCCAGATGCTTCCACGACTGCTGGCACACGATGTTTAGGGATGCCAAGAAAAAGATCATAAGGCAATTCAGTTTTATCATCCAGGATGATTACTTTACGATCTGGATCAAGGGAATTCACAAGTCGATTGGGAATGAATGTAATCCCGCGTTCTTTGAAAGTAGATAACAAGGCTTTTGATGTTTCGGGTGATGGGGGAATCGGGATATTGAAAGGCATAACCAGGCTAATTTCACAATTATTTCTCACACCATGGGTGATAAGATATTCATCCAATAATAATGCGGTTTCACTGGGTGCTGGTGGACATTTGAATGGCGTGGAGGTCACCCCAATGATTGCGTGTCCTTTTGTGAAAGAAGGAATTACAGATCGCAAACGTTCAGCTCCTTCAAATGAATAAAATTCATTGCCGCCCTCCACCAATCCTGGTGTGGCTGTTAGATCATAATCTGCTCCCAGGGCAATCACCAGAATATCAGGGTGGTAATTCCCTTTATTTGTTATCACACGCCGCGTATCAGGATCAATTTCCAATATTTCTTCCTGATGGAATCGTACGCCAGGTTTAACCATATCCTTGTAATATAATCGCACGGAATCCGGTGTTTTCTTGCCAAACATCACATCAAGCTTGGAGAATCCAAAGAAAAAGGAATCATTTTTGTCAATTAAAGTGAGATCCAGGTTGTTTCCTAAAGCTTCTGACAACAATGAACTGAGCTCAAGCCCACCAAAACCAGCACCTAAAACAAGAACATTTAATTTCATTCACAAACTCCTTTGTACTTTTTAAATCACGTGCAAAAAATCATTCCCATGGATCACTGGTTTTTCCCCTGATGGATTTATTGTATTTGATTGTTAGATCTTATGATGTTGCTAATAATCTTGATCGAATAATCTCTCTATATAATAGAAATTTGATCCGATAAGTCAATTATTTATATAATCTACTATTTAACCGAAATGGCTGGAAATCCAGTGTTCAATCTTAATAATGTCTATCACGAAGCAGACTTACAAGTTACAATCAAAGATGAATGTTGGAATTACAAAAATTTTTAGAAAGAAAAGAACATAATGGAAGAAATTAATCCTCAAATGAGTGAAAATTCCACTCAACAACCAGACATTAAAAAACTACAAGATATTCTCCCGGAAGCAAGGCTGGCGGATTTACCTGAAAAGATGCGTCAAGGCGTAGCGCTCGCTGGCTGGGATGAGTTACTGCCCGTTCAGGCCAAGGCTATTCCTTACCTCTTCTCCCGGCGCGATATGATGATTCAATCCCATACTGGCAGCGGGAAAACGGGTGCTTATTTGCTCCCCATGCTTGAAATGATCAACCCTCTCCAGAATTCAGCCCAGGTATTGGTGATGGTGCCAACGCGTGAATTAGCATTACAGGTTGCCACCGAAGCCGAACTGTTTGGAAGAGCGATTGGTGTGCGTTCCATAGCCGTTTATGGCGGTGTTGGTTATCGTGCTCAGCTGGACGCTTTTAAGGAAGGCGCACACATTATCATTGGTACACCCGGCCGTTTACTCGATCATTTGTTACGCCGGTCTCTTTCCCTCAAAGATTTGAAATTCCTGATCCTTGATGAAGCCGATCATATGCTCTCCATGGGCTTTTACCCCGATATGCGCCGGGTAAATTCTTATTTGCCCGATCACCCAATCAGCACGTATATGTTCTCAGCCACATTTCCTCCCCAGGTGATGCGTGTTACCAGCGAATTTCTACGGGAACCGGGATTCATCAATCTCAGCAGCGAACACATCCATGTCACCGAGACGGAACATGTCTACTATAAGGTCCCCGGAATGGATAAGGATCGCAGCCTGGTACGGATTCTTGAGGTGGAGAATCCTCTATCTGCCATCATCTTCTGCAATACGAAGGTGCATGTCGAATATGTGACCACCGTTTTGCAGCGATTTGGCTATGACGCTGATTTACTGACCTCTGATCTATCTCAATCCGCTCGCGAGAAGGTGCTCGCGCGGGTTCGCAGTGGTACCCTGCGTTTTCTTGTAGCTACAGATGTGGCTGCCCGGGGGATTGACCTACCAGAACTTTCGCATGTGATCCAGTATGAACCTCCCGAGGATGCTGAAGCGTATATCCATCGTTCCGGTCGAACTGGCAGGGCTGGGAGTAGTGGTACAGCCATCACATTGGTTAACATCACTGAACAAGCTGAACTCCGTCTCATTGGCAAACGGTTTTCCTTGAAAATTGAGGAACGGGATTTGCCCGATGATGAACTCGTAGAAAAGGTAGTTTCGGAGCGCATCATCACCTTGCTTGAAGCAAAATTACGTACAAGAGATAAATTGCGGACGGAACGTATGCAGCGTTTCCTGCCACTCGCCCGCAGCTTGAATGAAAACGATGAAGGTACCGGCTTATTGGCTATGCTTCTTGATGATTTTTATCAGGATACCTTTTATACTCCGGTTGTCCCACCGACATCAGCGGATCGACAGAGTCCAGAACGGATTGTACGTCGTCCAAAACCTCGCTCTGCAAATGAGACTGAACGCGATAGTGGCAATTCTTCATCTCCATCGAGAAATCGCCGACGTCGTCCGCGCTAATTTGGACAGGTAAAAATTGATCCACCAACTTTTTGGAAGCTGTCAAAATTAAGATTGGCGTAAGAACTTAAGGGTTCTATCCCAGGCAAGAGTAGCTGCTTCTTCTTTATATGCATCCACCCGATCCGGTTCACAGAACCAGTGGCTGGTATCCGGATATTGGTAAAAGGTGTACGGTCTTTTTGATTTTTTCAGTGCAGTTTCAAGTTCATCGACATTTGTCTGAGGTTCAAATACATCAAATTCCGCAAAATGCCCAAGGTAAGATGCTCTGGCATTGGTATAGTCATCTGGACCGGTGCCGTAATAGACAACAACCTTGTTAATATTTTCTGGACGGTTGTTAGAAAGATCCAACGCCAGATAGGCTCCTAATGAAAATCCAATGACCGAGATATTTTCATTTGAGTGAGGAGGTTGATCCTGCAGGAGTTTTGTAGCATTGTCAAGATCAATTCTAGCTTGCTCCAGGCTCAAATCATTGCTGTAAATTTCTGCGTTCTCAATTTCAACGGTTAATTTCCCGTGGTATAAGTCCGGTGCATAGACCGTGAAACCTTCTTTGGCTAATTGGTCACAGTAATTCTTGATGGTTTTATTCAATCCCCACCAGGCATGTAAGACCAATACTTTTCCGTCACTTTTGTTTTTAGTGATAGCAAGATGACCACCAGGTTGAGTAGGTGACATGTTTTCCTCCTGATTACTTTATCATTCACGAACATTCATGAAAAGAAGCAAACTCAGAATATTACTGGATAAATAGCTTCTGTTCGAGTGACTAATTACCATCTTACTCATTTACCATATCATTTTGAATTTGTGTAAAAGGTTAATATAAAACCACTCTTCCTGCTCGTAATGTAAATGTTTAGCAGGTCCACCTTTTTCGTGAAATGTATTTTCCATTATTAAGACACCATCACTGGTTATTGGGGTTACCTGGAAAGTGATTTTGCTCACCCCAAGGCCACGATGCTCACCGAATTGGTCTTCATCTTATTCACGAAACACCTGCGTGATATAATCATTTTTTCTGTTGAGCTTTTCGATATGACTGAAAGTTTACCCAAAAAACCTGTAAACAAATGGCTGGTGCTGGTTTCGGTAGCAATGGGGGTATTTCTCGCTACGATCGATGGCAGCATTGTTAATATTGGTCTCAATACTTTAGTCAATGATTTACAACAACCCTTAAATCTGGTGGAGTGGGTAGTATTAGCTTATATGCTTACCATTTCCACTCTTCTACTTTCTGTTGGTCGTCTTTCAGATATGATTGGAAAAAAGAAATTGTATCTGGCTGGGATCATGCTATTTACGCTGGGTTCTGGCCTTTGTGGTTTAGCTTCATCCGTCTATTGGTTAATTGCATCCCGTGTACTTCAAGCAATTGGAGCTGTACTCATGATGGCAATCGGAACGGCGATCGTAACAGAAGCATTCCCTTCAGCAGAGCGTGGAAAAGCGCTAGGAGTAATGGGTACGATGGTATCTCTGGGAATCATCGCCGGTCCAACCATTGGTGGGATCATCCTACAATCACTCTCCTGGCATTGGTTATTTTTTGTCAATCTGCCAGTGGGGTTGATTGGTGCAGTCATGGTATCTTTGTATGTTCCCAATGACAGCAAACGCACCAAACAACAGTTCGATTTTGCTGGAGCAGGGGTCATGTTTTTGATGATGATCTGCTTACTTTTTGGATTATCGATCAGTCAGGAGCGGGGTTTCAATAATTTGATCGTAGCTGGCTTGTTGCTAACAGCAATGATCTCCCTGGTTGTTTTTCTCATGATTGAAAGAAAAAGTCCGAATCCGATGATAAATTTGCTTATGTTCCGAAACAGGCAATTTTCGATCAATCTGATCACCGGTTTTTTAGTCTTTGTATGTACTGCTGGAATGACTCTGCTCTTTCCGCTGTATCTGCAAAATGTGCTTCAATATGGGTCCGGACAAACTGGATTGATGCTGGCTGTAACCCCGTTGTTTGTATCTTTTGTCGCTCCTCTCTCCGGTGCTCTGTCGGATCGCACTGGTTCGCGCCCGATCACCACATTAGGGCTTCTCATCATTATCATCGGATTTTTTGGGGTTAGCACCCTGTCTGAAAACACAACAACGCTTGGCTACTTAATCCGCTTTATTCCCATAGGAATTGGTATCGGACTATTCCAGTCTCCCAACAACAGTGCGGTAATGGGTTCAGTAAGCCGAGATAATCTTGGAGTCGCCTCAAGTCTGCTATCGTTGACGCGCACATTGGGGCAGACGACTGGAATTGCGGTGTTAAGTACAGTTTGGGAGAACCGGGTGGCATTTTATAATGGTGGTTTTTTGGAATTTGGGGCGACATTCGCACCGATAAAAGCACAGGTAGCTGGTCTGCAGGATACAGTCTTACTTTCAATCGCGCTTCTCATGCTGGCATTGTTGATTTCCATTTGGGCGTTGATTGAATTCGTGAAACTAAAAAAACAAAGTCAACATAACCAATAAGTAGATCTGACCAAATAAAAATTTTCAGTTGCGAGTCTAATCTCATGTTACTACCATCAATTTTGCCTACTTGATTGGTTTTTTCTTGATATTTGATATTCATTATTTGGTGAAGCACCAAAGAAATTTCGAATAGTGCTGGTCATTTGACCAGTTATAAAACCTGCATTTGGAGAGTGATATTTCAAACTGGTAAAAATAAAATTAGCTTTGAAAAATTCATCAATGAGGATAAAAAAATGGATTCAAGTGTTTTAATTGCAGTGGTTTTTATTTCAGTTGTCGCTGTAGCGATCAGTGTATCTCAGAAGAAAAAAAGCAATTAGTTATTACCACCCATTAGGAAAGTAAACAGGAAAGATTTATTCGGATTTCATTCAAAACGACCAAATTAAGAAAAAAACGCTTTTTCGAAAAAAGCGTTTTTTTAAATTCAAGTAGCATTTCAAAAAGACATGAATATTCTATACGGTATATCTCTTTTTCCAACTTTCAGGGAATGAAAGATTATTTCCATAAACATAACGGATTAGCTGTCCATGATGCTGGATTTCATGCTCCAAAAGATCGAAAGCTAGATTAATCTGAACTTCAGATAAATTAGCAAAATCCAATTCGTTCAAATGAAGATGCGAGGATTCCAAAGCTTCGAGAACCGATTGCTTCACTTGTGGTGATTTAAGGCTACACGAGAACCCTTTCCATCCACCCGCTTCAATTGCCTTGAGATAACTTTCTCTCGCACCAACCATGCACCATACTTGACCGGATATTTGGTTGGATGGCAGATTTGGTAAATCCAGGCATAAGGATTTTTCTTCAAGGTGTGTTATCAGATCATGGGTTAGTATAAAAGCGCGCTGCAAATTTTCTTTTAATTTCTCGATCATCTTAACCTCCAACAATTCCATATTTATGCACCAAACGAAAACCCTAATCTTTCCAAAACTTCACGGCATAATTCAGCCTTGTACTTAATCGGTGGTTTTTCAGGTTTATGGGAATCTGAACCCGCACTAATCAGGAGATTGTGCTGCTGAGCATATTCCAGGTACATCACTGTTTGTTCCGGCGTGTGCTTCGGATGATAGACTTCCAGACCATCAATCGGAATTTCTTGCCGGAGTTTATCCAACATTTGAACATCATAGTTCACAAATCCGTCTTTATGACCTGGGTGGGCAATAAGACAAACTGCCCCACTCTGGTGAGCAGCTTCCACCACTGCAGCCAAATCGTTCATCGCAAAAGCACAACCTGTCTCTAGAACGATTCTCCCTGCCGAAGGTTGACCTGTACCATAACCATGTCTTCTTAATAAAGCAGCCAGCGCATGTGGCTGCAATGGGCTGGGTTGTTCGAGGATCACAGCCAACGCGTCTGGTTCGGAAGGAAATTCGTACCCCTTCTGCATCAGGTTTTCAAAGACTTCCCGGGTGTTTTCTCGTTGACGGTGTAACAGATTCTTGGCTAAGTCGTTCAAGGGATTCGGTGGTGTACTGAATCCATAGCAGAGGAGGTCTGTCATGTTATCTAGTCCAGACATCTTATCTTTCCCTGACATTTCGTCTTTCCACAGCGTGGTCATTTCAACGCCCGCGATCAAAGGCAAGTGTCTTTCCAGCGCGAGTTGTTGGAGTGTGGCAACGGTATCTACCCGGTCATGATCAGTGATTGCCGCCAGGCTGAAATGCTCTTGCACCAGATATTCCAATAACTGTTCTGGTGTCCATGCGCTATCACTGTAGGTGGTATGCATATGAAGATCGATGATTGCGTCTTTTGATATGCGAATATTTTCCATTTAATTTCTCATTTATACGGTATGGTTGATTAATTTTCTGGAACATTCTCCAGGTTGAAGGAAAGTAGTTCTTCGGGTGATAATACGGGAATCCTAATTACATTGTATCCCAAAGCCTGGAAATCACGTATTTGACACTCAATTGTAACCTTCAATCCTGCTATGAAGGCTGATATGACCAATGGGTTTTTATGGCTGGTTTAATCCGAGTCATAAAACTTAATTTTTTCATAGTTTATATTTTTTATACATACCTGTAAACATTGGTTTAAGGAGAAATGATGATTGAAAAATGCTGACTAATCATTTAATCCTTTGCCATCAAAAATATGCTGGATGGATTTCTCAATCCTAGCAAGTCGGGTTTTAGATTGTTTCGGAGCAGAAAAATACAACAGATAAGCTCTTTGCCGTCCCGGTGTTAATGCCTCAAAAGCTGTTTTCAAATCAGGCATTTCATCTAACATATTTTGAAATTCTTCTGGCATGTTAAATTCTTCGGTCTTCTTATATTCAACCTTCAATCCTGCTTTTTCCACTTCAATCGTTTCCTTGATATAAGCTTTTAGTATGGCTGCTTGATGCTCGATTTGCTGAACATTGGTGAAACGTACCTGTCGGGCAGATTGAACATTCTCCGATTGGATGATGAGGATTTGTTCAGGGTCCTTCAGCAATACTCCTTTGTGGAACAAGATCGCGCAATACTCTTTGAAACCATGGATCAAGACAATATTCTTATTATCATAGGTGTAGCAGGGTACTCCCCATTTTAATTCTTCGGTCAGGTCACAATCCAGAATGATCTCTCTCAATTTCGTGAATTCTTCACGCCATTTATCAGCACGACCTAAGAATGCATCCACCTTGGGATTTATATTTTTCATTTGTTGGTATTCCTTTTATCAAAATAATTGTTATTCCAACCTATGGTATCTCCAAAGAGGGACAATTTTAATTTTTGTATAATCCTCTAGCGGAAGAAACTTAATAAATTGCAGTTTTTTTCTCAGATTTGCCGACACTTTCCGTGTTCCATTTATCCAATGATGTGAATTTTTTATCGGAATAGAAAAGGAATGATTGAATAACCAGTCCAAAAAATAGGAATCAGGTTCAGGAGAAAATGGGGAATGAAAGTAAAAATCATATGATTGGTTTTACGCCAAACCACCAGATGCAAAAAACCCGAAACACTGGTCAGGATAACAAATATTACACCAAATGCCTGATGTGAATCCACCGTGGTGAGAAACTTTGCCCAATACATGGTGTGGATCATGCCAACAAACGCTGAAAATAAAATGAGTCCAACCAGTCGGTAACCAATTTTTGACTTTGAAGGAAATAAATCCCAGGATTCAAAAATATATATCCATAAAAGTTGTTCACTGGCAGCATTCAGCGGTGCCCAGATCAGAGCAGTTATTACAATACCGGTTAAATTACTTCCTGGAAAGGTGTTTCTAGCCAGATAAGCACAAACCAGACTGATAAGAATCACACCTACATTTAGATAAAAGAATCCTGTGATTTTTTTAGGTAGAGGGTTAAAATACCCGGTGGATCCACGACGCCACTTAACCAGCAACCATGCGACCCCATAATATAGAACCAGTGGTAGAAAAGCTCCAGTCGATCTATATAGCAAACCGGCTAATATGGGGAACAATAAACCGATAACGGTTGCAAATACGAGATCAAGTTTTTGAGGTTGCCAATGTGTGATTGAATGATTAATCTGCTTTGAATCCATAACTCTACACTTCTCCTCCAAACTTTACAACAATTAGCTGTCTTTTGCAAATGAAAAATGCATCTGGACAATGACCCAGTGATCATCACGTTTTTCCAAAATTCCTGTCCAGCGGCAGTTATCCCAGCCAATCTTCTGCCCATTCCATTCGGCATGGTCATCCAACATACAGGAATACCAAGCTACATTTCCAAGCATTGAATAATTCACCCGTAAATCTCTGATGGTATAATCGGTCGCTTTGAAGGCGTCATTCATCCATGAACGCTCCCCCATCTTTTTAAATGCTTGAAAACCAACAATCGTGCTGCGGGAATCGGGATGAAAAATAAAGAAATTTTCATCCTGTGCTGTGATGGAAAATAAGCGCTCAATATCCTTGTTCAATGCCCAACCTATTGAATCATGGATGCATTGTTCTACCTCAATTCGATCTTTGTCATTAATCAATTTAGCCTCCTTATGAATGTTCGCAATCAATAACACAAGTTTCCATCATCTCAATAATCCGGTGTTGGAGGGTGTTTTGGACAGTGAAGCCTGCCATATACACCCGAACTGATTATTATTGAAACGATTAAAGTAGTATATTAATTATGACAGAATTAAGAATATTTTTGCAATTTCACATAAATACGAATGAGAACAAAATAAACAAACACCACTCAAATATGAAGTTTGTTTATCGATTATATTTGTTTTGCTGTATAGCACATTACCGGCAAAATCTTGTACCTTTACATCCAAATCGATCCGCGCGGTGGAGTGTAAGGTTATTTTCTAATAGTTTGCCTTTCCTGTGCACGTTGTGTTGGATAGCCTGATTATTTTTAGGGCAATCGGGTGCGTTATCCTAAGCGAGGATCCCCCACGAACGAGCCAATTCCTGGACCCTGTACCAGTGTGAAAAATATAAATATGATAAATCCTAAGATCAACCAGATATTTGAACGTGGCAGTCTAATAGAATCTAAATTATCATTTGAATGTGGTCTTGGGATTAGATTTACCACTATTACCCAAAGGATGAAGTGAATGTACGCAAAGGTAGAAGCCAGGATATGATTGGACTCAGGAGGTAATGATGCGAATGGGCTATTTATGAGTGACAGGGTTTGGACAGCAATCATAGTGGCCACAGGGATTGCGGTGATTTTAAGCAATATAAGACGGTGACCCTCCATACTCGGCAGCCATTGACGCAATGAAAGAGTATAACCTGTGACCATGAGTACCAGGCCAACCGCGATGATGATAGTTTCCCAAATATTTTCATGTTCCAAAGTAGAGATAAAAACGGTCCAATCTCCAAATCCCAGAAGGGTATTAGTAACCATATTTATTGCAACGATGATCATACTGAAGGACGCGAAAAGCCACAGAAAATAGCAAATAGCTGGATTCATTTCTTTTTTCCATTTCAATGCCATAAGCGCCAGTGCACCCGTGACAATATTGACTATCGTTCCACCGAGGGTGAATAATCTGATGTGGTTCAAACCGTGTTCTGAAATAAATTGCTCGCAGTCAACATAAAGGTAGGCTGTGGAAGTTGACACAGCTTTGACAGGTATTCCCACAATGATAGCAGCCCCAGCGTGTCCAACGATCTCATGCAGGATGTTGACCAGCGCAAAGCAATGATGGATAGAGCTATTAAAGTTGGTATGTGAATTTTCATTCTGTTTGCGTTTGTAAACATTTTTCTACCTCCATCTTAATTGTGCCCTTTTACTTGTGTCACCTAATGGTTTGCGATAACCGTAAGTGAACGATGCGAGACTCGCTGTCGTAAGGAATATACCTAAAGCCAAAAGACTACTTATTTAGTGGGAGTAATGCCCATCATCCGGTGGATGGTGTGTTGGGCTGCCGAGGTTTGATTCTCGATCTCATCATCTTTTCAACTTTGACCTAGGCATAAGTTTCTTGCAAGAAATCAAACACCTTACGCCAACATGTTTTGTTGATAATTAAACCAAAGTGATTTTTGTCCACGGCTATATGTTTACAATTATGCTCAAAACCCTTTGATGCTAGTCTCTTCTCTATCTGCTTACTCATTTGCGTAGCTGGCCAGAGTGAATCCCTTGTACCTGAAATTAGGAGAATGGATCCATTGATATTCTCTACAGGTATGGCTGCTGCTTCTACTTTCGCTTCATCTTGAAAGGCACTTTCATGGATCTTTCGAAGCTGTAATGTAAGTAACGACACCTTGCTAATCGGTGTTGGGTATGCCAGAAATGGCAGTCCCTTTCCTTGATAAGACCACGACGATTTACTTGCTTTTCCAAGATCAAATCGTTTCTTCGGGATGCCTTCCCAAACCACAGAACTCGGTGAGAACGTGACGATCGTCTTGATTTGTGGATACCTGCTACCTAACAACAGAGCCACTTCAGCGCCTTTTGATCCTCCGAGAAGTGCAAATTTATCAGTGACAATCCCTTTCTGATTTGATAACCAGGTAAATGCTTTCTCGAAGTATTCAAGCGGAATCTCTTCTAATGTGCCTGGTAGCCCCTGCTCTCGATAGTATGCTAGCGATAATAATGTATATCCTCGTTGAACAAGTAATTCAATAGGTTGTTTTATCCGGCTCCAGGTTTTTCCTCCTTCCGATCCCCCCAACATAATGATTACTTTGTTAATCCGATTTTCTTCATAGAAAAGATCAGCAACCAAGCCGTTTTCATTTATCTCCCGCTTAATCATAGTGCCTCCGTGCATCCAATCAATTCGAACTACTCTTCGAACACCTATCATAATTATACGGAATATTGATGAGTTGTAGTTATGCTCGATCCAGACTTGTTCCAAATAATCGTACAGACTGAATAATTTTCCAAAATATGTAAATTTGTTACAATTTTAAGAATTACTGACAATAAAATTGGTGATTTAAGAAAAGCACGAATATGAAGGTTGTTGTAGTTATTTTTATAGCAATATAAAAAGACATGTGCATCAATCATTAAGTATCATGGAAAGGTGTTATTTCTTCAAACTTAAACCATTATCCTATGCATCAAAATTCGGAATTTCTCCCTAAATGATGCTACTATGAACATCCATCTCGGTGAAGAAATATCAGGTTACAAAAATAACCTGCATTCAGGATTGCTTGCCCAATTTTTTAAAAACAACAAAACCGACAATCGTACTGCGAGAACCCGTATGAAAAATAAAAAAGTTATCATTGTGTGCCAAGATGGAAAATAAGCGTTCAATATCCTTGTTCAATGCCCAACCAATCGAATCATGGATGCATTGTTCAACCTCAATTCGATCTTTTTCATTAATCACTCTAGCCTTCTATTGTCTGTCTATTCATTTATAATTATCTTTCATCTTAAGAATCCGACTGCTATTTATTTCACTTTCTCTTACCATGATCGGGAAGTTCATATAATGGAAAGGCCGTTGTAAAATAAAATAACTTCTGAATGAACGGAAGTTCAATTATGTCTGATATATGATGAGAATCGTTCATCTAAAGTCTCAAGAAAGGTCAACCCAATCCGATGAGTATCCATTAATGAAGAACCATATCTTAATTTTCGTCCTAATCCTGCTCGTTATTAGTCTGTCGACAATCATGACAGCATGCAATCCTTCCGGACGAAACTCCGACATTATAGTTGGTAATTGGGAGGCATTTATAGCTCAACCAACTGGCTACGGCACCGATGACAAGAGAATTGGGCTGGAAATGGACAGTAATGGCGCATGTTTGCAAAGCACCAGCAGCACTGTGAGTGGAATGGTGTACGAGGAACTTAATTGTACTTATGAGATCAAGGATGATGGCAGGACCTGGATCACCTTTGAGAATGGACGGACACTGCAGGTAGGTTTGAAGAACAACCAATTGGTTATTTACAATATGTTTCCCTCTTTTGGTACCGAACCAAATATAATATTTGATCAAATGAAATGAACCGGGATATTGCTTGGATCCAGGCTAAAGCGTTGTTGTGGTCATAGACGCTTAAACTCCATAGTAGATCTTAAAATCATAAACCTGATCAAATTGCGTCCTGCCGTTGGTCGTTGTGTGTTTGTAGTTTTCCTTTATAACATGATTAGATATATGGATTGAATAAGATTGTCCGAAAAAAAAGAAATATCTCAAATGATGCTGTTTGATTGCCAAGCAATACTCCGATTAATTCAGCTTGGGTTGGGTTGCTATTTTACGGAATTTCTAGGAATTCTGACTCTTCAAAATTAGCCTGCTCGTTATAATTCCATCCATCTTTACTGACGTTTGTTACTTCAGTTTTATATATTCCAGTTAGATTTGATTTGAGTTTGAAGATAGCCATACCATCTATTCCACTCATTTCAGAAAATAAAAATTCTGAACCATCTGGTAGTATTAGTTTTATTTCAACTGCAGCACCCGCAACTGGATTTTCATTCTGGTCGACGATCGTTATATAAGAATTGACAAAATAATTTCTTGCCTTCTGCTCATAGGTCATGTCAATTGCAGCCACATGCAACACACCTTCTGCAACTGTATCGAAGTAATTCAAAATTCCTTGATAGACGGCTTGAGCTATTTCTCCACGGCGACAATTCATGTTGATACACTCATCCGAAAATCGATTTTGATTTGGATCATCGAAAATATTTTTAACTAATAATTCAGCCTCACCTGGATTTGACATAAACAAAGGCTCCAGCATGGTTGCAGGCATATCGCTCTTTAATAAAACACCAGACGCAAACCAATCCAAACCAAAGGGCAGAAAGAGGTCTGGATCAGGTGCAGATTCTTTAAGCAGGGGATACATCTCAGCATAGATGGTTTGGGCAAGCACCAAATCATCGTCATCCGGGTGGAAATAGAGGGCCATGGATCCGTCCCAGGTGGGATCAACTACACTATTGGTATGGATAGATATCAAAATGGTTGCTGCTTCACTATTGCAGAAAGTATAGCGATCATTATTGTCTTTGTAGGTATCGTCCGTGCGGGTCATAACCACTTCCGCACCTTTCTGTTCCAACAACCATTTCAGACCATAGGATACATCTAAATTAATGTGGCTTTCGAATAAATAAAAATCAGCGTTGACTGCACCTGGATCTGACCCGCCATGACCTGGATCGATACAGATTTTATTGCCAGTGAGTGAATTATTGGATGCAAATGTTGGTTGAACAAAAAGCGAGCAAAGAAATATCATCCCTATCAGCATCGCCAATAGTATTAATAATCGTGATTTCATGTTCGTTTCCTTTCTTAATGGAAAAACCGATTCGATTACTTATTATCTGTAAACGATCGATGAAATGCTGCGATTTGAGTAGAGGAAAGGTTTTTTATGGGAAAATGAACTGGATTGGGTTATTTACAGAGTGTAAGATTTACATCATGTCTTAATACAATTAAATAAGAGTATACCGTATTTCCAACCTACTGGTTTGCTACTCACCAGGTTTTTTCGCATTGGTGATCCATCTTGGTGACCAACCAATTTTTTGACCCAGAATTATATTCAATTGAGCCACATGTTCCTGGACATGACGCATATTATCCAGCAGTAATGCAACAAAGGTAACCTCACCCCATGGGAAACTACAGATTTGTTCGGTTCTCTCACTATTCAAATCTTCAATTGTGGTTCTACACTTCTTACGACAATGTGCAAGAT
>JACZIY010000220.1 GCA_014860845.1 Anaerolineaceae bacterium | reverse complement strand
ATGCGCAAGAAGATGCCGATCACATTTATCGTATATCTGATTGGCGCTTTGGCGCTGGCAGGCATTGCACCGTTTGCCGGGTTCTTCTCGAAGGATGAGATTCTGGTGGCTGCCAATCAGGGTAACATGCCGATCTTCGTGGTGCTGGTGGCAGCTGCCTTCCTGACCGCTTTCTATATGGGGCGCCAGGTGCTGATGGTCTTCTTTGGCGATGCCCGCACCAATGCTGCCAAACATGCCAAAGAAAGCAGCCTGTTGGTGACGGTACCGCTCATGATCCTGGCGTTGCTTTCTGTGCTGGGCGGTGGTTTGAACTTCCCGGGTGTGCACACTCTGGAACACTGGTTGGAGCATACCCTTGAGATCCCACATGCAGCTGAGTTTATTCTCCCAATTGCTGCTGGCTCACTGGGTGTTGCGTTGGTTGCCATATTCCTGGCGTACCTGGTCTATGGTCGCAAACCATTGGCTAACGCCAAAGCAGCTGATCCATTAGCGAAACCATTGGGAATTTTCTTCCGCTGGATGAACAAGAAATTCATGGTGGATGAACTCTACCAGGCTATTGTGCTGGGTCCGTATAAAAAGTTGGCGGATTTCTTTGCCCATCCGGTGGATCAGGGAGTGATCGATGGCCTGGTGAACGGAATGGGTTCGTTGACGGTTTCATTGGCCGGTGTGCTACGAAAATTGCAGACCGGTTTTGCCCGAACGTATGCACTTTCGATTTTCGTCGGTATTATTGCGATCCTGGTTTATTTACTGACCCGGATATAGCAAGTTGGGAATGCCATGATGGTAATTATTTCTGAATTTTTGAAGAATGTTTGAGGACAGGTTATGGAATTTGGGATCAATCCCTTAGTGCTGATGACCTTTTTCCCGCTGGTGGGGGTGCTGGTTCTGGTATTTTTGGCGCCACAACAGAAGAACGCAATGCGCTGGACAGCATTGGGTACTTCACTGGTGACTTTCGCCGTTTCGTTGTGGGTGTTGTTTTTGTTCGATCCGAACAAAGCCGATAATTTACTGGTTCAGATACCCTGGTTCAGACTGGCGGGAGTGCCCATTCAAATTTTGATGGGCGTGGATGGCTTGAGCATCTTAATGGTGCTGTTGACCACCTTCCTGACCCCCATTGCAATCCTTTCCACCTGGAAAGCAGTGGAAGAACAGGTGAAAGGTTTTATGATCTTTTTCCTGTTGCTGGAAGTGGGCATGTTGGGCGTTTTCCTGGCGTTGGATCTGGTTTTGTTTTATATCTTCTGGGAATTCACCCTGATCCCCATGTATTTCCTGATCGGGGTCTGGGGTGGCAAGAACCGGATTTATGCAGCTGTGAAATTCTTCCTGTTCACCATGGCTGGCTCGGTGTTGATGCTGCTGGCGATCCTGTATCTGGGATTGCAGGCTGGCAGCTTCTCGCAACCTGAATTGATAGCCAATCGCAGCCTGTTTGCCGGCGCGCAATTGCTGCTTTTCCTGGCCTTCGCGATTGCTTTCGCCATCAAAGTGCCGGTCTTCCCATTGCATACCTGGTTACCGGATGCGCATGTCGAAGCTCCCACAGCCGGGTCTGTCATTCTGGCGGGTGTCCTGCTAAAGATGGGTGCCTATGGCTTCCTGCGTTTCAATCTACCGCTATTCCCTGAGGCAAGCATCCAGGCAGCACCGGTAATGGCTGTTCTGGCAATTATCGGCATTCTGTATGGTGGTGCGGTGGCATTTGCCCAGAAAGATATCAAGAAGCTGGTGGCTTACTCCTCGGTGGCGCATCTGGGTTTTGTGATGTTGGGTATCTTTGCCCTGAACCCGGAAGGATTGTCTGGCGGTATCTTACAGATGCTCAACCATGGAATAAGCACAGGTGCACTGTTCTTGCTGGTGGGGATGATCTATGAACGCCGGCATACACGTGAAATGAGCGAATACGGCGGCCTTTGGAAAGCAATGCCGATTTTTGGCGGTATTTCACTGGTGGTGATGTTATCCTCGGTAGGATTACCGGGTTTGAATGGTTTCGTGGGTGAGTTCACCATTTTGCTGGGTGCATTTGGATCCAAAGTTTTTGGCAGCCCCTGGTTTGCCGGCATCGCAACGCTGGGTGTCATTCTGGCAGCCGCTTATTTGCTGAAGATGTTTGAGAAGACCTTCCTGGGTCCGATCACCAAAGAAGAAAACAAGAGCTTAAAAGATCTGAATCTACGTGAAATCATCACCATGGTGCCTTTGCTGGTGCTCATCTTCTGGCTGGGTATCTATCCACAGCCATTCTTCAATCTGATCAACCCTGCAGTGGAACGACTGGTTCAGCTGGTTCAATCCGCCGCGTTAGTCCTGCATTAATGGAGCATGCTTATGACCAGAATGATTGACATTTACTCAATACTCCCCGTGATGATCGTAGCAGGCTGGGCTTTGCTCTTGTTGGTGGTTGATCTGTGGATTCCACGTCATCGCAAAGGAATTACCGCATTACTAGCGGCTGTTGGATTGGCTATCGCGTTGGGTTTTGTGCTGGCCAGCAGTGGCAGTACCATTTTAGGCTTCAACCAGATGGTAGTGCTGGATGGTTTTGCCAGCTTCATGCAGGTGCTCTTCCTGGTGAGTGGTATGGCCGCCGTGGCGTTGGCTTATGATTATATTCAGCGTATGAATATCAACCATGGTGAGTTTTATGTGCTGATGATGTTCAGCATCGCCGGCATGATGTTGATGTCACAGGCTTATAACCTCTTGATGGTTTTCCTGGCACTGGAATTATTATCCATTCCCTTATATGTTTTGGCTGGCTTTGCCCGTACACGATTAGAGAGCGAAGAAGCCTCATTGAAGTACTTTTTGCTGGGTGCCTTTGCTTCCGGTTTTGTCTTGTACGGTACCGCATTAGTCTTCAGTGCTACCGGACAACTGGACTTTGTGGGCATCGCGGCGGTTGTTTCAGCAGGCAGCGCCAATTCGGTGCT
>JACZIY010000219.1 GCA_014860845.1 Anaerolineaceae bacterium | reverse complement strand
GTATTAATCGTTGATGATGAAAAGCGAATATCAGACGGGGTGCGCAAATATTTCGAGCAAGCCGGATTTGATGTTCAGGCTGCTTATGATGGTCATACTGCACTGAAAATTGCATTAAATGATTCTCCGGATCTGATTGTTTTAGACTGGATGTTGCCAGGCATGAGTGGAATTGATGTCTGCCGGGAGATCCGCCGTGAATCGAATGTGCCAATCATCATGCTCACTGCCCGCGTGGAAGAAAGTGACAAGTTGATTGGACTGGAATTGGGGGCTGATGATTATATGACCAAACCCTTCAGCCCACGTGAACTGGTTGCCCGTGCACGTGCTGTTTTACGTCGCTCACAGATGGAGCCGGTGCAGTCCCGCAGCATCTATCAATTTGGAAATGTATTATTGGACACCAATGCGCGCGAATGCAAGGTGGATGGAGAGATCGTTTCCTTGACACCTACGGAATATGACTTTCTGGTTTACCTCGTGCGGCATCCCAACCAGGTTTTTTCACGCTCAAAATTGTTGGAGGCTACCGATTTAGGTGTATATGAAGGGGTGGAACGCACCGTGGATGTGCATATCCATAACCTGCGCAAAAAAATTGAAGCTGATCCGACCAATCCGCAATTTATTATCACCGTATTTGGGGTGGGATATCGCTTCGTTAATCCTTCCGGAAATTTGTAATGAATCGACTTTCGATTACCACCAGGTTAATCCTTAGTTTCTTAACGATCATTATTCTGACCCTGGTATTATTTATTGTGGTCACCAATCGGGTTGTTTACAACCGCTTTGCTGACCTGGTGGAAAGGTCTGGAACGAATTTCTCTCGCAGGGTTGTACCGATTCTTGAACAATATTATCAGGCAAATGGGTCCTGGGATGGGGTAGAGGATTTGGTTTTCGACTCGTCCGGTAATCGTGATGGTGGATTTGGCCGCTTCCGTCAGGAAAATGGCAATATGATGACACCAGGACTGATGATCACTGCCCAGGATGAGCGCTTTTTATTAATTGATGGCGATGAAATCATCTTTGACACGAATCCCAATGGAATTGCCATCAACAACCCTGAAAACTTAACCAAATTTGGCACACCTGTTATTGTGAATGGGGAGCAAGTAGGAACATTCCTGGTGGCCTCAGTGATGGGAATTTTAAGTGAAAGTCAGAATATTTACTTAACCCGAGTTAATAGTACGTTGATCTGGGTGGGAGCCATCGCGATTTTATTGGTGTTGTTGGTGGCTTTATGGCAATCCAGCAGCATCGTTCAGCCGTTGCGGGAGATGGCAAATGCATCCAGGCTCCTTGCCAAGGGGGATTACAATCAACGCGTACAGGTTCAAAGGAACGATGAACTCGGTGACATGGCAACTGCTTTCAACCAGATGGCTGTAGATTTATCACAACAATCCGAATTGCGCCGCCAGATGATGGCGGATGTAGCACATGAATTGCGCACACCGCTCAGTGTATTGCGAATCGATCTGGAAAGCATGGAAGATGGGTTAATGGAAGCTTCTCCGGAGAATGTACGCGCCTTGCAGGGTGAAGTCAGTTATCTGAGTAATCTGGTTGACGATTTGCGCATGTTGTCATTGGCAGACGCTGGGGATTTGAAGATTGAAAAAAGCCCGGTGGAATTGAATTCCCTGTTGCGGGAGATGGTTGAACGACAACAAAACGCTGCCCGGGAGCGGAACATAATAATGACTGCGCACTATGATGAAAATGAAATTTTTGTAATGGGTGATCCCCAACGATTAAGTCAGGTGATGGTAAATTTATTATCCAATGCCATTCAACATACTCTGCCTGATCATGAGATCACCACGAAAATTGAAGTTGAAAATCAGGTTGCACGCGTAACCGTAACAAATTATGGAACCTGGATTCCTAAAGAGGATCTGGAACGAATATTTGATCGCTTCTACCGGCTGGAAAGATCTCGTAATCGTGATCAGGGTGGGAGTGGATTAGGTTTATCCATTGCCCGTAGTCTCATCAATTCACATGGGGGGAAAATATGGGCTGAGAGTGAGCAAGGAAAATCAACCACATTTAATTTTACCCTGCCTTTGTTGGCTTAGCATTCATAATCTGGTTTGGGCGTTATTGGTGCGTGTACGCGTGCCCAAAACTCCCGATAACCCCCATTTATTGTGATGATAGATTTCTAAATTAAATCAAAAGAGTTCACCTGATATTCAATGAACTCTTTTGACTTCCCTGGAAATTCGTCTTAGAGGGGGATTCTTAAGGTCAGTAAGAATATTTTCGTTGACGTGTCTCGAAAAATGAGAATAACACCAGCAGGATTGAACTCAATATGGCGACGATGAAGCTCTGCCAGGCAAATGAAAAATTAAGGGTTCCACCATAAAATAAAATATTGGATAAAAAACCGCCTGTCAGTGCTCCGCTAACACCAGCAAAGACTCGACCAGCACGAATGATTTTACAGCGTCGTTTGAAGAAATAATTCGTCATCCAGCCCACACCAAAACCGATTACCATCCAGGAAAAAAGTCCCATTTTCTAATCCCATCCTTTTTATTCTTGATTAAATTGTTCCATAAACCTGGGCAGAAAGATTAAAAAAACTTATTGATTTTGTAAGGTTTTTCAATTAAGACCTTACAAGTATCTGATATTTTATATGATCTATGCAATATTGAACTATTCATTAAATGAATATATAATGATTGAATAAAAGATTTCGAGGTAACCATGGAACCAACTTTAAGAAAAATTTTTCTGATCAGTATTATCTTTGTAATGTTATTGAGTGCTTGTGCTCCGCCACCTTTCACGGATAATGAGGTAAATTCACCAGAGCCTGTAACCTCCCAAAATGATGCCGAGCCACAGGAGTCTGAACCTGTTGGTGATGCGGGTTTGGAATTTATTGATGCAACTGGAAAACAAGTTTCCTTGCCAGCACTTCCAGAGCGGATCGTGGTGGCTGGAAAAGCGACCCCATACGTCCTCGATACCATTTACCTCTTTCCGGATGCAGCCAAAAAATTAGCTGCATTGGAAGTGCGGGGTTTTGATACCCAGGCGTTTTTGGAGCTGGTAGACCCAAATGTCACCGTTAAGAATATGCTCGAACGGGATGCCGGGCCGGAACAAATCGCACCGCATCAACCTGATCTGGTGATTGTTAAGAACATCTCTCTGGGACAATTAGGGGCTGCACTGGAGGAAATCTCAATACCGGTGATGGGATTGAATCTGGAGACACCAGCATTTTTCTATGAAGATATTCATGCTCTAGGAAAGGTTTTTGGAAATTCCGAACGCGCAGAAGAAATTATTTCCTATTATCAGAAGATAGAAACCCAGATCGGAGAGATGATGAGTGATTTGCAGGATTCGGATCGCCCTTCTGTGTTGGTGTTGCAATACAGTGAAGATGGAGGTGAAATCTCATTCAAAGTGCCGCCTGCCAGCTATCTACAGACAACCATGGTGCAGAATGCGGGTGGAAACCCAATCTGGCTGAATGTGGATGCTGGTGCTGATGGCTGGATACAGGTGGGTTTGGAGCAGATTGCCGTCTGGAATCCGGAGGTAATATTTGTCGTGAACTATGCCGGGGATTCTGTGGAAACGGCTCAAAAATTGTTACAAAGCCCTACCTGGGAAGGTTTACAGGCAGTGGTAAAAGAGCAGGTATTTGGTTTTCCAGCAGATTTTGCAAGCTGGGATCTGATTGATCCACGCTGGATTCTGGGTCAGCAATGGCTGGCTACGATCCTGCAACCTGAAAGAGCAGCAGAAATCAACCTGCAGATGCAGGTGGTGAGTTTTTACGAGAAGTTATATGGTTTAAGCGAGACCCAAATAGAGGAGTCTATTCTTCCACGTCTAGATGAGATAAAATAGGTGCCATGAATTCAACCAGAAGCTTGTGGGCAAAACAATATCAACGCGTTCTGATATTGTCGATCCTGCTGCTGATCATCGTTGTCTTATCAATTTTCATAGGGCGATATCCAAAACCGTTCTGGATGCCGATTCAAGTGTTGATGGAAGATAGCATGGCGCAACGACTGGTCTGGTTGTTGCGTATTCCGCGTATTCTGACGGCTGCCTTGTTAGGGGCAACATTGGCGGTATGTGGAACGGTGCTTCAAATGATCTTCCGTAACCCGATTGTTGAACCGGGATTCCTGGGGGTCTCTCAGGGGGCGGCTTTTGGGGCAGCTGTGGCGATTTTGTGGCTGGGCGGTGGACGTTTGACCATAGAGCTTTCCGCCTCTTTGTTTGCTCTATTAGGGCTGGCAGGCTCTTTTATTTTGGCTCGCCCGATTAAATTTTGCGGCTGGGTATTACGCCTGATTCTTTCCGGAATTGTGGTCTCGGCTTTGTTTTCCTCTGGATTGGGTGTATTGAAATATCTGGCAGATCCACTGACTCAATTGCAGGAGATCACTTTCTGGTTACTGGGCGGTTTATGGAGTGTAACCTGGCAGGATTTGTTGTATGTTGCACCAGTGGTGGTGGTTGGTCTTTTAATCGTGTATCTGATGCGCTGGCGCTTGAATGTGCTGGCACTGGGGCAGGACACCGCCTTCTCCTTAGGCGCTGAAACCACCCGTGAGCGTCTGATCGTTTTGATTGCAGCTGTCTCGGCTACTGCGGTTTTAACAGCCGTGAGTGGCATCGTCGGCTGGGTTGGCTTGATTGTACCGCAGATCGCGCGCCAGTTATTTGGCCCGAATGGACAATTTTCTGTCCCCGGTTCCATGCTTATCGGCGCTATTTTTGGTGTGGTAAGTGACAATCTGGCACGCACATTACTGGCGGGTGAAATTCCCTTAGGTATTTTGACTTCATTTATTGGGGCAATGTTGTTTGTGGTGATTATCAATCGCTCCAGGATCAAATTACGATGAACCAGAACATGATTGAGCTTAAAAACATTCAATTCCATTACGATCCTGGCAAGTCAATCCTGAATGATCTCACGCTATCGGTCGAAAAAGGCAGCATTACAGCCATTTTGGGACCGAATGGCACCGGGAAAACCACTTTGTTGCACACCATTCTGGGATTATTAGCACCTCAGTCTGGCGAAATCTGGATTGCTGGTAAGAACATCAGCGCAT
>JACZIY010000024.1 GCA_014860845.1 Anaerolineaceae bacterium | reverse complement strand
AAACACCCGTTTACCACGATTTATTGAGATGATACTTTTTTTATCAAATATCGGAATTAACCTTATAATTGTTTTCATGAATGAAAAAAGTACCTCTGGCAAACAAATAAGATTATCTTCGTTATCCAGTTGCGCTGGTTGAGCTTCTAAATTAAGTGCGGAAACGCTGTCGCAAGTTTTGCGACCATTAGGAAGTATTTTCAAAGCGCAAGATTATCCTGATCTTCTGGTAGGAATTGATCCCCCAGATGATGCAGCCGTATGGAGAATTGACGAAACCAGGTCTATCGTTGTCACCACAGATTTTTTCACACCGGTGGTGGACGAACCGTATGATTATGGAGCAATTTCAGCTGCCAATAGCCTGTCTGATATTTACGCAATGGGTGCAGATCCGTTTCTGGCTTTAAATATTGCTGCCTTCCCACCTGAATTACCAGCTGATTTTTTAAGCCAGATCATTCAAGGTGCAGCGGAAAAAGCAAAAGAAGCAGGCGTTGTCATTGCAGGTGGTCATACCATTCAGGACAAAGAACCCAAATTTGGTCTGGTCGTGATTGGCATGGTTGAAACTCATAAAATTCTGACAAAATCAGGTGTTCAGCCAGATGATATACTAATTCTCACCAAACCTCTGGGAATGGGTGTTACAACAACAGCCAATAAAGCAGAAAAAGCAAAGAAAGAAGATATTGAAGAAGCTAAATTTTGGATGAGTAAATTGAACAAAATACCTTCCAAAATAGCTACACATTTAAACCTGAAAGCAGCAACAGATATTACTGGTTTCTCCTTATTAGGACATGCTCGCGAAATGGCAAATTCCTCACAAGTAAAGATAATCTTCAACGCTCAGGATATTCCATTCATTAAAGGTGCTCGATACTATGGCGAAAAATGGTTTTTTGCCGGTGGTGCTGCTGATAATCGTTTATATTACGAAAAATTTGTTGAGTTTTCCGAAGATATCGATGAAGTGACCAAAATGTTACTTTTCGATCCACAAACTTCTGGAGGTCTTTTGTTGGCATGCCCACCGGAAAAATTTTCGGAATTTGAAGTTGCAGCCAAAAATCAAAAAATACCCTATTGGAAAATTGGTCATGCAATTCAAGGGACCGGGATAATTGTTAAATAATTTTTAGGAAAAATTCTCCTTCTTGGGATTAAAAAGAAAAAGGTATTCACAATGGATTTCGAATTTAAATCAAAGCGTTCACCAGTTTATGGAACAAATGGAATGATTGCCAGTTCACAACCTCTGGCTACAGCTGCAGGTGTTGAAATTCTGAGAAAAGGTGGAAATGCCGCTTCAGCTGCCATTGCCGTTGCAGCTGCTTTGAATGTAACAGAACCCACATCAACCGGCATTGGTGGTGATGTTTTTGTGCTTTATTATTCGCAAGAAACCAATCAGGTGTACGCTTTAAATGGATCAGGAAGAGCACCGTTTGATCTATCCCTGGAAAAATTGGAAAAAGAAGGATTCAAGGAACTTCCGCCCTACCATCCATACACGATCACGGTACCAGGTGCCTGTGATGCATGGTTCACTTTAAACGAACGGTTTGGCAACATTCAAATGGATCAAATATTATCTCCAGCCATCCAATTAGCTGAAAATGGTTTTCCGGTGGCACCCATTACATCCTATTTCTGGCAATCTGCGGCTAGAAGGCAATTAAAAACCGGATTAAATGGAGATCAGTTGCTCATTGATGGAAATGGTCCAAAACCAGGTCAAATTTTCAGAAATATAGGTATCGCCAGGACTTTTAAACAGTTGGCAGAAAATGGAAAAAATGAATTTTATAAAGGGGAAATAGCATCTGCGATTGTTGATGTGATTTCTAAAGCTGGAGGATGTCTGTCAATAAAGGATCTGGAAAGCCACCACAGCGATTGGGTCGATCCAATTTCCGTTGATTTTCAAAATACCAGGATATGGGAATGCCCCCCGAATGGTCAAGGGCTGGCTGCGTTAATTGGACTAAACATTTTAAAACAATTAGATCTTGAATCAGCCTCTAAATCGTCTCCCCTTCGATACCATTTCCAGATCGAAGCAATGCGAATGGCATTTTCAGATGCCTGGGCATTTATTAGCGATCCGGAATTTTTTTCAATTCCATTGGAATGGCTATTATCTGAAGATTATGCCATTCAAAGATCTAAACTTATTAATCCTACCCTATCCAATAAAGAAATACAGCACGGCACACCACCTTCAACCTCAGATACTGTTTATTTTTGTGTGGTGGATCAAATGGGCAATGCGTGTTCCTTTATTAATAGCAATTACATGGGTTTTGGCACTGGGATTGTTCCTTCAGGATTCGGATTCTCCCTGCAGAATCGCGGGCACAATTTCTCTTTAGTGAGAGGTCATCCAAATCAATTGGAACCGCATAAACGCCCATATCACACGATAATTCCTGCGATGACTACTGATCCGATTGATAATCAATTAATCGGTCCATTCGGTGTTATGGGTGGCTTCATGCAACCTCAAGGACATCTTCAGGTTGCCTGCAATTTGTTTTTGGATCAGATGGATCCTCAGGCTGCTCTGGATCTCCCCCGATTTTGCATTTTACCTGAAAGTTCTACCCAGGAAATTGCCCTTGAAAAAGGTATCCCTTTTAAAACCATGTCTACTTTGTCTGAAATGGGGCATGCGATTAATCCGGTAAGTGGGATGAACCGGGCATTATTTGGGAGAGGTCAGGTAATATTAAGAGATAAGGATGGCATTCTGGCTGCAGGTAGTGATCCCCGCGCAGATGGATGTGCAATGACTTTTATATCAACATGATGGAAATTTCAGAATCATTACAGGGAATCCTGGACACCCTTCCCAATAAACCCGGTTGTTACATCATGAAGAACAAAACCGGGAATATTATCTATGTCGGTAAAGCAATCAATTTGCGGCATAGGGTTCGTTCTTATTTCCATGATAATGGAGGGCAGCATCCGCGAACCCGCCAATTGGTACAAAATATAATTGATATCGAATGGATTGTAGTTGATACCGAATTAGAAGCACTCATCCTCGAGATGAATCTGATCAAAAAACACCGGCCAATTTACAACATTCGTCTGAAGGATGATAAACGATATCCTTACATAAAAGTCCACTGGGCTGATGCTTTCCCAAAAATTTCAGTCACCAGACGAATGGTCAATGATGGTTCAAGGTATTTTGGTCCTTACACTTCTGTCTGGGCAGTTCACCAAACACTGGATGTATTGAGAAAGATCTTTCCCTATCTAACCTGCGATAGAGAAATTACTGGGCAGGATAAACGTGCTTGTTTGTATTACGACATCAAACTTTGCAGCGGTCCATGTATTGGAATGATAAATAAACAAAAATATCGAAATATGATTAATGACCTGTGTGATTTTCTGGATGGCAGAACGGAAGAAATTGTGGATCGTCTGGAAGTGGAAATGGCTGGTGCTGCTGAAAGCATGGCATTTGAAAAAGCGGCCACCATCCGTGATCAGATTCGCGCGATCAATCAGATTGTTGAAAAACAAAAAGTAGTGTCGACCGAGGAAAAAGACTCCGATATTATTGCCCTAGCCAGAGAAGACCGGGATGCCTGTGTGCAAATATTCTTTATTCGCAATGGTAAGTTGATTGGTCGCGAGTATTTTATACTGGAAGGCACAGAAGAAGCCCAGGATCAGGAAGTGATTAAAGAATTTCTGAAACAATTTTATTCCGAAGCTGCTAATATACCTTCCACTGTTTTACTTCCAAATGACATTGAAGAAATGAATATTATTCGACAATGGCTTAACACCAAACGAAGTGGTGAAAAAATTGATATTATCGTTCCACACGAAGGCACGCCGGTTGAATTAATGAACATGGCAAAGGAGAATGCAGTTGAAACCCTGAAGGCTTTGCGATCTCAATGGGAAGCAGACACCAATCGACAAGCAGAGGCTTTAGCGGATCTGCAGGAAGCATTTCAATTGTCCGAACCACCAAACCGCATCGAATGTTACGATATCTCAAACACACAGGGAACAGCTTCTGTGGGAAGTATGGTGGTTTTCACACAAGGTGTTCCCAATCGTAAACTTTATAGAAGATTCAATATCAAAACTGTCGAAGGTCCTGATGATTTCGCCAGTATGGAAGAAGTATTAACCAGAAGGTTCAAACGTTGGTTCAATGCTCAGGAACAACAAAATATTGGTGAAAAAGTTGATGAATCGTTCGCTCTACTTCCCGATATATTAATTGTCGATGGGGGAAAAGGACAATTAGGTAAAGCGATGAAAGTCATTGAAGCGTTCAATCTCATAGAAAAATTTAAATTGGTAGGGCTGGCAAAACAGGAAGAAGAGCTATTCTTCCCCCATCAAGCGAATTCTTTAAAATTACCTCGAAATTCTCAGGGCTTATATTTAATTCAGCGTATTCGGGATGAAGCACACCGCTTTGCGATCACCGCCCATCGAAAACGCAGAACCATCATGGGATTAGCATCCCAGTTGGATAAAGTTCCTGGTATCGGATCGCATCGTAGAAAATTATTACTTAACCATTTTGGTTCGATTGAAGGCATCATTAATGCCAGCGATGAAGAATTATTAAGTTTACCCGGCATCCATGCTGGAATTGTTGAGGCAATTCGAAATTACCTTGAATAAATGATTCTTCGATTACAATTGATATCTTGGTTGTGTTTTATGCTTCAATTGTTTGACATTAAGTTGCAAGTTTTGACTTTACGGGAAAAAAATCTCGTGTTATAATCTGCACTCGCCCAACAGGGCGATTTATATTGTTAATTTGAAAATTTAACCATTTGGTAAGGAAAAAAACAATGGATCAGATCTTAAAATCATTAGAAGCCCCTGTAAACCCCAATGTCCCAGACCTGCGGACAGGTGATGTAGTCAACGTTCATGTGAAAATTAAAGAAGGTGCTCGCGAGCGCGTTCAGGTTTTCAAAGGTACAGTTCTCTATAAACATAACAATGGCACCAATTCAACCTTCACAGTTCGTCGTGTTGCCGCCAACGGAATTGGTGTTGAGCGTACATTCTTAACCCGTTCCCCTCGAATTGAAAAAGTTGAAGTAGAACGACACAGCCGGGTTCGTCGCGCAAAACTCTACTTCTTACGCAAACGCACTGGCAAGAGCGCACGCCTCAAACAAAAATTCAATTAATTTCAATCGATTTATGATAACATTAGAGGTGCAGTCCTGAGATTGCACCTTTTTGTTGTATCACAAAACAGGAGATAGAATGCAGCCTATCATTGGAATAACGGCGGGAAAAGAGCGAAGTGATACTAATATCGAAAAAACCTGCTTAATTGACAAATATTCAATTGCCATATCTGCATCAGGAGGCATTCCATTAATTATTCCTCCAGATATCTCTATTGACTCAATTAACACGATCATGAGCCATATCGATGGAATTATGATTACGGGTGGCGGTGACATCGAAACCAAAAGATTTAATGGACAGGATCACCCACGCGTCTACGGTGTTGATACTGATCGGGATAATCTGGAAATCGATTTGGTTCTTGCTGCTGAATCAACCGGTAAACCCATATTAGGAATTTGTCGAGGAATCCAGATCATCAACGTGGCACTCGGGGGAGATTTATTTACAGATATTCAGGATCAAAAAATTGATTCAGTAAAGCACGATTGGTTCCCGGAATATCCACGTGATCGATTATCGCATCCCATAGAAATCAATTCCGGATCTCGATTAAATCAAATTCTTGAAATTACTTCAACCGAGGTGAATTCTTTGCACCATCAGGCGATAAAAACTTTATCCAATAAATTATCAGCGATCGCTTTTGCTCCTGATGGCATTATTGAAGCGGTTGAACTCAGAGATCATTCCTTTTTCTTAGGAGTTCAATGGCATCCTGAATGGTTATTAGAATTTAAAACCACTCAAAAGTTATTCAAAGCTTTTATTCACGCAGCAAAACACTAATGGATAATCTTTCTTTTTACCAAAATGCGATTGGCATATTCGACTCTGGTGTCGGTGGGTTATCTGTCCTGCGAGAAATACGCAATCAAATTCCTGATTCCCCCATAATTTATTTTGGTGACCAATTTCATGTACCATATGGACCTCGAGAATTGGAAGAAGTTTATTCACTTTCTAAAGTGATCACTCAATTCCTATTGAGTCTAGGCGCAGGATTAATTGTTGTTGCCTGCAATACAGCTTCAGCGGCTGCGTTGTACCCGTTGAGAGATGAATTTCCAGATGTTCCATTTGTTGGTATGGAACCAGCTGTAAAACCTGCTGCAGAAAAAACACATACTGGGAGCGTTGGCGTGTTAGCCACTCCAGCAACGTTCCAGGGTAAATTATATTATTCGGTTGTTGAAAGATTTGCAAAAAATGTGAAGATTTATCAAAGCACTTGTTCGGGATTGGTTCAGGAAATAGAAAAAGGTAATTTTACAGGAATTGAAACCCGAAATATCCTTGAAAAGGCTTTATTTCCAATGCTGGATAATAAAATCGACTCAGTTGTTTTGGGATGTACTCATTACCCATTTGTTATTCCACTGATAAAAGAAATTGTTGGATCAGAAGTAACGGTTATTGATCCTGCCCCGGCGGTAGCAAAACAGACAATGAGAATTTTATCCAAATACGATGATACTGGTACTGACAATGAACAAAACAATACCATTTTATTTACCAGTGGGCCATTAAAGGCATTCCAAAATTTTATTGATCGCATCGAAATGAATAATTATGAAATACACCAGGTTGAATGGTCACAGGATAGAAGCAAAATCAACATCGTACATGAAAAATGATTAGTAGGGAGATTTGATATACTAAGATTATAAAATTTTGAGGATGATATGATTGAATTAAACTTAGATCCCTGTATAAAACTCACTACCGATGCAATTGGTAAACCAGGTCAAAGAACATTTTTTATGCAAGGCGAAACCGATAAAGAAACCGTAACACTGATTTACGAAAAGATACAATTACAATCTTTTATTGTGGCAATCATTCGGTTTTTTGAAAATTTACACGGAAAATATCCTGATCTTAATCTTGAAGAGGGTAAATTTTCAGAACCAATTATGCGAATAACGCCTCCTGTAGATCCATTATTTCGAATCGGGGATATTAACTTAACTTTTGATCCCGATCAGGACAAGGTTTGCATCGTTGCCAAAGAAATTATTTTTGAACAAGAAGATCCTGCTTCTCAAATGAAGGCACAGGAAGAAGCACGTATTGTTAATTATTGGTGCTCAAGGGAACAACTAAGTAAATTTGTCAATTGGGGTGTTGAATTACTCCAAAGAGGCAGACCGATCTGTCCCTTATGCAACGAACCGATAGAACCTGAAGGACATTTATGCCCTAAAAAGAATGGCCATAAAAAACACTAAATTGTCTGATTTTAAAACAAAACTGGTCATTCAGACTCTGCAAAATGGTGCTTTGACTTTAGTTGGTCAGGCACTTCGTGGGTCTAATTCAACATTCTTAACTCAGGTTGCAGATACAAATTCATCAGTTCAGGCAATCTATAAACCTTCACGAGGTGAAAGGCCGTTGTGGGATTTTCCTGATTTTACATTGGCTCAAAGGGAGGTTGCAGCTTACATTGTTTCATATTTATTGGGTTGGAATCTTGTGCCCCCAACGGTATTTCGGGTTCAACCAGCTGTTTATGGTAAGGGATCTTTGCAACTCTTTATCGATCATGATCCCACATTACATTACCTGAATGCTCCAATAAATGATCAAAACCTATTTATGAAAATAGCGATTTTTGATTTACTCATCAATAACGCAGATCGAAAATCAGGGCATGTTATCTTTGATCTTGAAAACAAACCATGGTTGATCGATCACGGTTTATGTTTCAACTACGAATTTAAACATCGAACTGTTATTTGGGATTTTGCAGGATTGTTAATTCCAGATGATTTGAAAAGCGAAATTCAAAAATTTATTCTTAAGTTGCAATCTGGTAGATTGCACTTGGTTAGAAAATTAAATATGTTATTATCTGAATTAGAAGTGACCTCAATGATCAATAGAGGACTATACTTGATAGACCAGGCAGAATTTCCTCATCCGGAACCAAACCGGAGATCATATCCCTGGCCACCAATTTAACATCGGAGGGTAAAATGCGCCAAGTTTCAATTGCTTTAATGGGTTTCGGGAATGTAGGACAGGCTTTTGCCAGTTTGTTATTAAAAAAACAGGAAATGCTAAACAAAGAATTCGAAATCGAATTTATCGTCACAGGCATCTTTACAAAAAATCATGGTGCCGCCATAAATTCTGGTGGTGTTAATTTAACCAGAGCTTTAGAATTTATCGCACAGGGAACCACTTTATCAAATTTATCCGAGGATAATCGGGAATTTTCACCGGAAAGTTTTATTCATGGAAGTTCAGCTGAAATATTCGTCGAATGTACTCCATTAAACCCTTATGATGGTCAACCAGCCCTCACCTACAATAAAATTGCTCTTAATCGCGGAAAACACGTTGTAACAGCCAACAAAGGACCAGTAGTATACGGTCATAAAGAATTATCGAAACTTGCTTTGGATCGAAGAAAAGGTTTTTATTTTGAATCCTCAGTTATGGATGGTGCGCCTATTTTCTCTCTCTTCAGGGAAACATTACCTTTGATCGAATTAAAAGGGTTTACAGGTATCCTTAACTCCTGCACTAATTATCTCTTAGATTTGATGAACGCTGGTGCAAACTTCGAAGAAGCCGTAATTCAGGCTCAGAGCATTGGGATTACCGAAACAGATCCAAGTGCAGATATCGATGGTTGGGATGCTGCAATCAAGGTTGCTGCACTCGTCTCCGTTCTCATGGGAATATCGATAACTCCACATCAGGTTGATCGTAAAGGAATACGCGAAATTACACCAGAGATGATCAAAACAGCCCAAGCAAATGGTGAAAAATGGAAATTAGTCTGTTCTGCCAAACGGCAGGGAAGTCGATTAATAGAAGCCAGCGTTCAACCACAAACCGTAAAGTCAGATTCTCAACTTTATCTGGTCAATGGAACAAGTTCATTCGTTCAATTCGAGACGGATGTTCTATCTGGTCTGGGAATTCTTGAAAAAGATCCCGGTCCTCTCACAACTGCTTATGGTATGTTGGCCGATATCATGAGTATTCTAAAAAAATTCTATGTTTATCGATAATTTGTTTTTGTGCTTTCTGATAATATTTCTTCTTCTTGCTTAAGATTCTTCCAGCGCACATAAAGACTGATAACATAACCGATAATTGAGCCAAAAATAACTACATATCCGGCTATAAAATAGTTTATGGTATTAATTGTTGAATTCATTTTTTCTCCTTATTCAACTTCTTAATCTTGAATATTGAATTTCAACTCATCTATCTGGTTTGCTAATTTCCCTAAACGGATGCGATGCCAGACTAAGTCAATGAAAAGGATTGAAAATACAACAATACTCACCATCATCGTCTGAAACATTGTAGCAGTCATATCAAAAGTTCCCACAGCAGAAGGATCAGAACCAGCGATGACAACAGGATGTATTGTTCTGAAGATACGGATTGAGAAAAATGTTAAAGGTACACTAAGGAAGCCGATAATGGCATATACAGCACCAAATCTCGAACGGCGTTCCGGGTCATCAATCCCCTGTCGGAGCATCAGGTACGCAATATAAACCAATTCCATGATGGTTGCGGTAGTTAACCTTGGATCCCAAGTCCACCATGTATTCCATATTGGGCGTGCCCAGATTGAACCTGTAACAATATTAATGAAGATAAATACTATTCCAATTTCAACAGCTGCTACTCCAACCAAATCCCATACCTTTGTCTTTTTGACAAGATACAATATACCTGCAATTGCAGCAAACAGAAAAGAAAGCATTCCTACCCATCCAGCAGCCACATGGAAATAAAACACTTTTTGTACTGCACCCATTACTCTTTCAACGGGCGCATAGAAAAAAACCATGGCTGTGGCAGCCAGTAAGGTAAGCAGTGTTACAATGTCCAAAATTTTTAATGCTCTCGGTTTCTCCATTTTCACCTCCAAAATCTATTCTTCAACTACGGAATCAAAAACCATAAATGCAACCGATGTAAAAATAATATCGTAAACAATCAATAAATTGAACCATGTCTGTAAATCTGCGAATGGAAATCCGCTCAAAATACCAGCAGACGCTTTAACTGCTGCAATCAGAACTGGCAATATAACAGGAAATAACAAAATTGGTAATAATATATCTCTTGTTCTAGCCTGAACTGCCATGCTCGCTAACAATGTTCCAATTGCGACATATCCTTCAGAACCGAGAAGAATAACCAATAGTAAAGCTGGCGAAATGATGTTGGTATTGTAAAGGACACTGTAAATTGGCAAAACGATCATAGCCACAATTAACATGAATATCCAGTTGGCTAAACTTTTACCAAAGTAAATGGCTGTTCTATCCACTGGCGCTAATAATAATCCATCCAGACACCCTCGATCCTTTTCGACCGCCATTGATCGATTTAGCCCCAGATTCCCAGCAAAAATGATGGTGACCCATAAGATTCCTGCGGTTAATGCAGACCGCGTTTTTGGATCTAGTTCCAGGGCGAAGTTAAAAATGAAGATAACCAGAAGAGCAAAAACCAGCATGGCGCTGATTAATTCTTTTCCACGCAGTTCTGCAATTAAGTCTTTCCACACAACAGCAAACATTGCTTTAATAAATGATGTTTTATACTGCAACTTGATTCTCCCCTCCTGCATCAATTTCATCAACAATGGATTGGTAATATGCCAATAATCCATGTTGAGGAAGATCTTTTGCAAACTTAGAAGAGTGGATTTTTCCTTTATAAAGTACATCAAATCTTGTCGCCAGATTCGCTACCCTGGGAAAATCATGCGATGTCATAACCACCGTTCTCCCCCGGGAAGCAATTTCCTGCAATAATTTATCCAACATATTGGCTGCATCCTGGTCTAAACCCGTATGTGGCTCATCCAATAACAAAACCTCAGGATCATGAATAATCGCTCTACCAATCGCTAATCTTTGCTGCATGCCTCTGGAAAAGGTGCGAACCAAATCCTTTTTTCTTTTTAGTAACCCTACAAGTTGTAATATGTCTTCAATATGATTTTGGAAATCTAATAAACCATATAATCGTCCATAAAATTTTAGATTCTCTTCAGCACTTAAATCTCCATACAGAAGGGGAAGGTGTGAAACAACACCTAATTTTTTTCTTACCTGGACTGCTTGTCCTGGTAAGTAGTAACCTGCGATTCGAATTTCACCATAATTTGGTTTGGATAGAGAAGAAAGTATGCGTAATAAAGTTGTTTTTCCAGCTCCATTTGAACCTAACAATGCAACAAACTCCCCTTGTTGAACTGTGAAATCTAATTTGCGTAAAACCTGTTTATGACCAAATCGTTTAATTAAATTCCGCACTTCAATGATAGCTGTCACAATTATGCCTCGGAGTTTTGTTTCATTTTGATCAACTTAGTTAATTCATTCCTGCGATTGTAATAAGCACTTTCCGGAATTTCACCCGATTGAAAAGCATCATCCAAAGCGATAACTGCATCTAACAAACTTTCCAAATCCTCTTCGCCAGATTCTATTTCATTGATAACTTCACTTGTTTTCATTTTTTTTCTCAGATAGAAAACCGCGCCGAAAATTGTAATTAATAATACCGAACCGCCAACAACCAAACTGGTAGTATTTCCACCTTGAACAATTGACACATTATCTTTTACTTTTCCGGACAAGCTCATTTTTATGGAACTTTCAGCATCCATAACCCCACCTGAATAAGTTTGGATTTTCATCCCTTGAATATCTCTTTCACCCGAGAATACCAATTGGTCACTTGAAAATTTAACTGTATCGGAAGGCAACATGAAGATGGAAGCATTTACCAGTAATGGTAGTTGAATATCCAGATCCAAAGATTTTTCATAAGGAAGTTCATAAGCAAATAAAATCTGGACTGATGAATTTGCCCCGTATGATTGCATCGATCCAAATCCATTTTCCAATTGAATGAATTCTCTACCAAGCAATCCTCCTTCAAATTGTAAATTCTGAGCTCCTTCAGGTATGATAAAACGCACGACTGGTGTTTTGTTATCTAAAGGTACAATCACGGTATCGGTCGGATTCTGGATAACATACATTTCAACAATTTGGATAGTATTTTCAGCTATAAAATCAAAAAAGACATGCATTCTCTCAGCATATAAAGCTGAGGAATCCACGGAGGTCTTTTTAATTACGATAGGTAAATTTACATTACCTTGATCATCCGTAACTGGGTCATGCAAAACATCAGATGTATGTTGAATTCCATCAATCACCAGTGACGCTTGGTAAATTCTTCCTGAAACGTTTTCTAGTTCATCGAATTTGAATGAACCATCCCCGGCAACAGGTGATTCAACTTGAAAGACCATATCCATTCCATCATAACCAGATAGTGTAACGAATAAATCTTCAGGTACTGTTTCCACATTTACCAATTCACCAACAATTGAAAATTTAGTTTGTTCAATCGATGCAGCATCTTCTTCTTTAGGTTCAATTTCATTGCTATTTTCTGATCCAGATTCTTCCACAACTTCATTGTTTTCTGTGAATCCTAAATAACGCACATAACTGGCAACTGCCAATTGATCCTCATCTGATAATAAATCGGAAAATGAGTGCATTTCAGTATCGATTCCAGTTGTAATTACCAATAAAATATCAGACAATGATTTTTCAGCCATGGCGCTGGCGCTTTGCAGCGGTAAATTTTCTTTAGTGTGGCATTCAACACAATTTTCGCTAAAAATAACTTCGCCATTTTTTATCATGTCCTCTGATAATGATAATGTGAGCGCATATGCAGTGACATCCCATCTTTCTCGATCACTTAGACTCTGAAATCCAGGCATAAATCGTTCGAAATTACCGATGGTAATAACTTTGTACCAATCAATCGGTTTCGCATCTCTGGCAATTCTGATATCACCAACAGGAGTAACCGGATTTGGTAATTGGTTGCTCTGGGCTCCATCTCCCATACCAGTTTCTCCATGACATGGAACACACTTTTGTTCGTAGATGATTGCTCCATTAAAAATGTCTGGCTCCATCATCGGTAATACAATAGACGGCGCTGAAGTTGGAGACATTGGACTTGGATCTTGTTGTACTAAATTAGGAGGTGGGGTAACATCCGCTGCTAACGAAACGGAGCACCCAGAAAGAAATCCTAAAAAAATGAATGCAAAAAATACATAATATGCTTTTTTCATGTTTATCTTTCTAAAAATCAAAGAGTATTCCCACACTTTGAACAAAATTTATCAATTTTTGAGACCGGCTTACCGCATTTCGGGCAAAAGCCATCTGGTTTAGATTCTTTTGAGCGTTTTCTTGATGCAATCATCGATTCAACATCAACATCTTTTTCAATTTTCTCGTTGTCAATACGAACCTCAAGTTTATCTCCACCGAGAGTTGCTTCAATTCTTTGCAATTGGTCTGAACTTTGTTCATCCCCACTGATTTCATCAAGTTTTTTGATTATTTCCGCACCTTTTTGGAGCAAAAATTGGCGTTGAGTAGGATAATCCTCTTCAGGAATTTTTCCTAAATTAAAATCGAAATCAAGTTCCTGTAATGCCCGTAAAATTCGATCTCTTTCAGCCAGCATGGAAGAAACATGCATTTCTTTTTCGATTGAAGGTAAAGCCTGGGTAATTAAGACTTTATTTCTGCGTTCGTCGATAAATGGTTGAAATATAAACAAAATAACGACAACTAAAATTCCAAGCAATAAAAAAATGGATCCAATATCCATGCGTATTCTCCTCTATTGTTTTAGTGCTGAATCAATCATACTTGTTATTTCATTGATGGATACAAATGGACCAATTTTTCTGGAAGCTAATTTTCCATCTCGATCAATCACATAAGTTTCAGGTACACCACTGATTCTAAAAATCTGTGAAATAGCTGTTCGAAGGTCAGGACCATTGGGATAGGTAATATTAAATTTTTTAAGGTATCCCATTGCTTCTGTTTCAGTATCGACGTAGTCAACTCCAAGAAAAACAACTTCTCCAGAATCTTTGTAAAATCGCCAGGCTTCTTCTAATTCAGATGCTTCCTGTTCACATGGTTTACACCAGGATGCCCAAAAATTAATAACAATCACCTTTCCAAGTAAATCATCTGTCCTTATTTTTGATCCCTCGAATGTTGTTAATTCAAAAGGAGGTACTTTTTGCCCCACCTGAACGGGACCTTGTTGAGCATTTCTAAGTCCCCAACCCATTAATGCCAAAAATCCTAATAAAACCGTAAAAGCAACAATAATTACCCAACGAGGAAGCTTTTTCTGGTTTTTTGGTTCTTCGATGTGTGAATTTTCCATAATAGCTCCTATGATAAGTCCTCTTTTTTATTCAGAACATTCAAAGCTTCTTCCATTTCCTGGAAATATTTATCATCATCAATTTTTGATTCTTGAAGCATTCTCTCTGGTGATTTCTTGATTTTCTTCAGGTTTAGATATACAACAACCATACCACCCACAAAAACTAATGGGGGCAAAATATAAACTAACCAATTCAATCCTCTGGCTGGTGGTTGTGCCAATACACGATCCCCATATTGATCGACAAAATATTGTTTTATCTGGGCATCGGTCCAACCAGCAGTCATTTTTTCTTTGATTAATGCCCTCCATTGAGCACATGCTTGTGTTGGACACACATCTAAAGGTATGTTTTCACAGACTGGACAGTACAATTCTTTAGCGATGGCGTTTACTTGATCATCTGTAGGATAATCATTTTGTGCAATTACGTTACTGTACGGAATGAGAAGTATTAAGAAAATTAAAACGAAAAAGGTGAGTGTGATTTTTTTACTGGATAAAACCTTGTTTTTATAATTCATTTAATTATTTCCTTCTCAAACCTTTATGGTTTCGAAACCAACTTTCTTGTCTCTTTTTTCATAATTCTTGATGGCGCTAATTCTATCTCTTTTTCTGGATCAGGCCATGCTGCAATAAAAGATCCGATAACCAGCAGGATGCCGCCATACCATAACCAATTAATCAGTGGGTTATGGAATACCTTAAAAGTTGCTCCTAAGGATGAAATCTGTTCCCAGTTTACTAAAATGACATATAGATCATCTTCGACCGTACTTCGAACACCTGCGATCGTCATTGGTTGTTGACTATCATAATAGAAATCACGTCTTGGATATAATTCACCTAAATCTTTGCCATTTTTGGATACTGAAAGAACAGCCCTGGCTACATTACGCCCATCAGCTACATCAAATTCTGTCAGATTATTGAAAGTGACAGTATATCCAGCCAATGATAAGCTTTCGCCAGGAGCTAACCTGCCTTGGGTTTCGGTCTGGAAAAGCTCAATTCCAATAATTCCAATCGCCATAAAAACTACGCTCAAATGAATTACATAACCACCATAACGTCTTCGATTTCGTACAGTCAATTTCCATAATGCAACCAGATAATTCTCACCGGTTCTCTTGTGCCTTGCTTTCATTCCACGCCAAAATTCGTAAATAGTTACAAAGGCTGCTAGGGAAGCGACAGTTAATCCAATTAATGCCCCAATACTTCGAATACCTGAAACAAGCAATATAACAAGTAAAATGAGTGAACCAATTACCGGTTTCCACAATGCCTTACCCAAAGTCTTCCAGGTTGAATGTCCCCAGGCAGATAAAGGTGCGATTCCCATTAATAACAACAGACCCGCAAATAAAGGACCTGTGGTGCTGTTATAAAATGGTGGACCCACTGTAACTTTCTGTCCCGTAAATAATTCTGATATCAAAGGGTAGACAGTACCCCAGAAAACAACTACCAAAATACCAATAAATAATAAATTATTAATCAAAAAGAGAGATTCTCTTGACAATAAGGATGTCATTACGCCTTCTGAACGAAGCTCATCCCATCTCTTGATTAAAAATGCCAGCGAAATAATAAAAGACAAACCAATAAAAATAAAGAACATTGGTCCAATTGCGCTTTGAGCAAAGGCATGTACCGAAGACAATACACCAGAACGAGTTAAAAATGTACCAAATATGACCAAAGAATATGTGAATATGACCAGGATCATGTTCCAACGTTTAAACAATCCCCTTTTTTCCTGGATCATGACTGAATGTAAAAATGCTGTCCCGGATAACCAGGGCATGAAAGCAGCATTTTCCACCGGGTCCCAGGCCCAATATCCACCCCATCCCAGCACATCATATGCCCATCGACTCCCTAAAATAAGCCCGATGGATAAAAACATCCAGGCAACCAATGTCCATCTTCTGGTTAATCGGATCCACCGGTCATCTTTTCTGCCTGTAATAAGTGCAGCCATACCAAAAGCATATGGAATGACAAATGAGACAAACCCTAGATAAAGCATAGGAGGATGAATGATCATTCCCGGATGTCTCAGTAGAGGATTTAAGCCTCTGCCATCAAATGGAAGAATCAACTGACTACCAGCTGGAGCAAACATTGCCACTAATTCACCCCCTGATGGCAGAGTCCAGAATCGGATAAACGGATTTTCGAAAGCGATGATCATTATCAGGAAAAAAACTAATGTAACAGATGAAACAATGATCACCCAGGGAAGAAGATCAAGATCCCGATCCCATTTTCTTAGTGTGACAGCTGTTCCAAAAGCAGCCATTAACCATGCCCAAAAAACGAGTGAGCCAGATTGCCCACCCCATAAAGCTGTGACCTTCAAATACAATGGCATGGTACTGCTGGTAACATTGTAAACGTATTGAACTTCATAATTTTGATTTATTAAAAGAACAACGATACTGATGACAGTTAATGTCAGTAGTGGAAATGTTAATAAAAGTGCTAATCTAGCACTTTCAACATACTTATATAAATTTTTTCTTTCACCAATTACCGCTGATACGATCGCATAAATACTGACAATTAAAGTGATGACCAAAGAGCCATATCCAAGGTTTGGTATCATAGATTCTCCAATATAAAATCTGGGGTTGATCAGCTATTAGCTGATTGTTCTGGAATTGCTTCTTCGTATTTTGTGGGGCATTTCAATAACAATTCAGATGCATAAAAAACACCATCTTCCCCAATTTTTCCGGTCATTATAGCCTGGGCTTCATTTTGCAGCAAATCTGGCATTACACCTTCATAAATAACGGCGATTCGATTCGCATCTGGATTGATCACTGCCTGGTGCAATACCATAGCCAGACCACCCTGAGCGTCAATTTCTTTGTTATCGCCGGGAACATGCGCTACTTCAAATTTAAGAAGCAGGTTTTCTGTATCATATTCGATCGTATCACCTAATACTGCACCAGAAACACGAATATCCTTCCCTTTTATTTCTTCCTGGCGTTGTACGATTTCATCAACAGTGAGAAAATATTGTGCACCCGCTTTTGTATTGGTGATGATTAATAGAACAATCGCAGCTATGATGAGAATTCCTCCAAAAACAAATTTCTTTTGGCTGCCTTTTGCAGGTGACGTTACTTGAGAGTCTTCCATGAAACCTCCGGGGTTACAAAATTATTAATATCTATTTTTCCATACTGAGATTAAGAGAGGGTTAAATTTTATAATCAATAAAAAACATCTCTATTATCAGAATTACGGAAATTATATCATTCAAATATTTCTTGTTTACTTCGAGATATATTAGAAGTCATTAATATTACGAATTTTTCTTCCACTGGATCTGATTTTTTACCAATATGTCTTCAATCTTATGAATAAAATCGACTTTTGGTGAAGTGGTGTATGCACTTGTTGCTACCTGATTTTTGATTAATTCAGCAATCTGCATGGCAGATGAAGGTTTTCCGATGGTTTTTGCATTTTCTTTTATTTGTTTTAGTTTTTCTTGTTCATTAATAAAT
>JACZIY010000218.1 GCA_014860845.1 Anaerolineaceae bacterium | reverse complement strand
CATTGGGAATTCGGTGGTGAAGGCGCTGTTGATTTAGCGAAGGCAGTTATCCTGGCCAGTGAAGAAAAACATGATTTCAAATTCCTGTATCCATTGGAAGCCAGCATCAAGGAAAAAATTGAAGCGATTGCCAAAGAAATTTACAACGCTGATGGTGTGGAATACGCGCCAGAAGCGGAAGCCAGAATTGCTGATTACGAGCGTCTTGGCTTTGGAAACTCAACCATCTGTATGGCAAAAACTCACCTGAGCATCAGCCATGATCCAAACTGGAAGGGTGTTCCTTCTGGATATCGATTACCCATCAGCGATATTCGCGCATCGGTTGGCGCAGGCTTTCTATACCCATTGGTAGGAGAAATGCGCACCATGCCAGGTCTGTCAACCAGACCTGCTTATTTTGACGTGGATCTCGATCCAGATACAGGAGAAGTACTGGGGTTGTTCTAGAATCCTAGTTAGCAAAAAAAATCGCTCCTCATGAGGAGCGATTTTTTGTTTCATTTCATAAATCGGGGTAAGGAGGTGTTTTTTGGCAGGCGCACGCCTGCCAAAAAACACCCTGACCGATAATTATTGAAAGAAAACTATTTTTTTAACAATTTTTGTTGGAGCGCCATTGCCACAGCTTCAGTACGGCTGGTCACTGCCAATTTCGACAGAATGCTGCTCACGTGAAATTTGACGGTGGATCGGCTGACAAAAAGCTTCTCTGCAATATCCACATTACTCATCCCTTCTGTCATCAAAGCCAGTACTTCTTCTTCCCGATGGGTCAGGCCATAATCAGGTTTTCCAGGTTTCACCGCAGCGTGGATTAATGCCTGGGCTGCTTCAGGGGAGAGAGTCGGTTTTCCCTGGTAAGCTGCCCGAATTGCGTTGGCTAATTCATCAGCAGAAACGTTCTTTAATAAATACCCAATCGCGCCAGCCTGCAATGCTGCCTGAACCAGATCATCTTCTTTGAAACTTGTCAGTGCAACCACTTGAATTTCAGGCCATTTCTGTCGGATCGCTTTGGTAGCCGCAGCTCCATCCATCACAGGCATGACCAGATCCATTAAGATAACATCCGGTTTTTCTGTTTCACAGATTTGAAGAGCCTCTTTCCCATCTTTTGCTTCTGCCACTAAATCCAGATCATCAAAAACAAATAGAAAAGCGCCTAAACCGCTCCTAACAACAGCATGATCATCAACCAGCATTACTCGAATGGGTTTTTCCGCTCCCATAGTATCTCCTACAATGTGAAAATTCTACTCATTTTGAAATGCTAATTCAATTATACCCAATTAATTATTTTTCTTTGCTGTGTCATCTCCAAAACTTTCTTCAAGAATTTGGATTATTTCTTCAGGAAGTTGTTCTCCCGCTTCTAATTTTTCCAACAAATCAGCCATTGTCATGCCATGATCGACCAATTGCAGTTGTAATCGTAAATCGCGGATATTTTTATCATCCGCTGGCAACCCGGCTTCAAAAATAACTAACGCTTTTTGATAATAATTTCTTGCCTGATCAACTTTGCCTTCCACATGCAATACACCACCCAGATTGGTGTAAGAAGCCGCCAATTTCAAATTTCCAGCTTTGTTTTCAGATTCATAAATTCTGACAGCTTCTTTGTAATGTTCAATTGCTTCTGATGCATTCCCAATCGTTTGTAAAATCATTCCCAATCCATGGTGAGCTTCGGCTACATCAGGATGCCCGTCTCCGAAATTATGCTTTCGTTTGGCCAGAGCCAGTTCCAATTGAGCTCTTGCCCGCGGGAAATCCCTAATAGCCATTAAAGCCATCCCAAGATTGTAGTGTCCGGATGCGACCAGATAATGGTCATTTCCAAAATTTTCGATGTTGATCTCCAGGGCTTTTTCCAAATGAATAATGGCACCATCCAGCACATTCATGTCAATCAACACCTGTCCCAGATTATTATGACCTATGGCAACCGCAGGATCTTCTTTACCAAGAATTTTTTTATCAATAATAATGGTTTGCTCGAAACATTTTTTTGCGTCTTCAAATCTACCCATTCGATGCAAAGCAGTTCCAAGATTATTCATATTCTCTGTATGCTCTGCGCTTTCGACCCCAGATACTTTTTCTACAATGAGTAAAGCTCGTTTAATGAATTTTACTGCTTCCTCAAATTCACCCGTTTGAAGTTTATAGCGTCCTAATAATCCGAACAGTAAACCAGAAACAGCAATTTTGTGGATCTGACCATGTTGGGCTAATTTTTCAACGTGGTATACATATGGATGAAATTCAGAGGATTTTTCTAAAGGATGAACAATTGCATGCATCGCCCGGCTGGTTTCTTGTAACAAATCATTCTGCACATTATTATCCGCAATTTCCTGAATGAAAGAACCAACCTTTGGATGAATAACGAATTCAATACCCTCTTTATCCAGGAAATTCATTGATACTAAATAATCTAATTTCTGGTTTAAATCCACTTCTAGTTCAACTTTGCAAACAGCTGTGAGTAAATCAATTGGAAGTGGTTCATTGGGAGCTAACCAGCTACAGGCTATCAAGATTGTTTGGTGGGTTGAATCTATGTTCTTATACAATTCCGTCAATGAATTTTTGTCAATGTCATGCATAGAGGTCATTTAGTATTTTCTCCATTTCTAAGGTCGATAAATTGGGAGGGATTTGATAGTTAATGGTTACTGAGATTCTTCCAGATCAAAACGGGATTATCCGCCAATCTGCATCATATTTCGATTTACAGGTGTATGATTGAGTATCAATTCATGACGAATAGGTTTTTGTTCAATTACCTTTTTAATTAACACGGAAATATCTTCACCTGAACGAATTGCATTTAAGAGGGGAATTTCAAAATCACTCATTAAACAGGGTCGCAGATTCCCATCAGCTGTAAGTCTTAAACGATTGCAGCGGCTACAAAAATGGTCATCATCCAGAGGTGATATGAAACCAACAAATCCCTTGGCACCTGGCAATTGATATAACTTTGCAGGTCCTAGTTGTTCCAGCTGATAAATCGGTTTCAAATTCATATGTTGGTACCGTTCCAGGACAGTTCCTGTTGAAATATAACAATCGGAAGGATCGGGAAAACCATCACCCCATGAAACCTGATTTTGAATAGGCATCAGTTCAATAAAGCGCACATGCCAGGCATTTTGCATGGTTAAGTTCATGAAATCCGGAATTTCATTGTCATTAATGCCCGCCACCATGACCATATTTAATTTCAAAGGTACAAGGCCGTGTTTCTCCGCTGCTTCGATTCCACGCCAAACAGTGGTTAGATCGCCATAACGGGTAATTTTCTTGAATAAATCTGGTTTTAACGTGTCCAGACTGACATT
>JACZIY010000217.1 GCA_014860845.1 Anaerolineaceae bacterium | reverse complement strand
GCTTCCTTTGAAAGCAGACTGGCAATCACCTTCTCTTCATCGGATAACAAAGCTACTTCGATAATTACCTTCACAATAGCACCATGGCGGTGAGCTGTTTCAACAATCCCACGGATATCCCGGGCGACTAATTCAGTATCTCCCGCTTTCAGTGCACCGATATTGATGACCATATCGATCTCGGTAGCTCCATCTTTGATTACCTGTTCCGTTTCAAATACTTTCACTTCAGGAGGTGTGGCACCTAATGGGAATCCCACCACTGAGCATACTTTAACGTCGGAACCTTTCAAGAGATCTGCACATAATTTAATCCAGGCTGGATTGACACATACAGAGGCAAATCCATATTTTCGGGCTTCAAAACAAAGTTGAGCAATTTGATCCGGGGTAGCATCTGGTTTAAGTAATGTGTGATCGATTTTCTTCGCCAGGTTCAGATCATCCGGAATTACACCCACTGTTGATGCAATTCGTTCTGCCCCTGCAGAAATGACATGGCCTGCATTATCGAAACAGGTCTTTACCCTGACGCCATCAGCAATTTCTGAAACACAATATGATCCATCCGGGTTATTCTCAATGACATCCTGTTCAGCCATTGCTAAAAGCACTTCCCGGGTAATTATTTCTACTAACGATTCGACCATTTTTTTATCAGGAACCATGTCACCTTCTTTTTAAATACTGGTTTTCAACCAGATTAATTTTATCAACACGTTTGGCATGCCGACCACCACCAAAATCCGTTGCCAGCCAGACTTGAACAATTTGCTTCGCCAGGTTGACGCCAATCAGACCAGCACCCAGCGTTAAAACATTGGCGTCATTGTGTTCGCGGCTGTTAACAGCGGATGAATAATCATAGCATAGAGCAGCTCGCACGCCAGGGACTTTGTTGGCCACCATACAGGAACCGATTCCTGCGCCATCTATCACGATTCCTCGACATACCAAGCCATCACTGACTTGTTGGGCAACAGCGAGGGCAAAGTCAGGATAATCACAGGCTTCCTTGGAATATGTGCCACAATCGATAACCTCATGCCCAGCTGCGGTAAGATCTTTTTTGAGAGCTTCTTTCAAATCAAAACCACCATGATCCGATCCAATAGCAATTGCCTTCTTTCCGGATCCAGTACAAGGAGTCTTAGTGTTTTCGGTTTCTGGTGAACCCATCGTACGAGAAACGACATTTTTTACAATAGCTTGCAATTCAGTATCGGATATTTGATTCAATGATCTGCCTCTTGATTTATATCAGAAAAAGATTGATAATAATAACTGGTAATGACCACATGACAACTTGATTATAGTATCATTGAGGACGAAATGTCAAGATTTATTAATCATAATAATGCCATACCGAAATATTTTCAACTGGCTAGCATACTCAAAAGTCAGATTGATGATGGAGAATGGAAACCACGTCAAACTATTCCCTCTGAACGGCAATTAGAACAGCAGTATAAGGTCAGTCGGCCAACAATTCGTCAGGCGATTGAATACCTTGAAAAACAGGGTTATTTGTATCGGGAACATGGTCGTGGGACTTTTGTGTCTCCGCAAAAATTACAGAAAAAGATGCTGGAATTAACCAGTTTTTCGGAAGATTTGTTGCGTAAGGGGATCCAGCCAAATCAGATCATTCGCTCAATTTGTCAAGTTGTGCCAAATGACAAAATCCTCAGTCGTCTTGAATTACCACAGGAAAGCAGTGTGTTACGGATCGAGCGTATTCGATTAGGCGATGACTTTCCGATTGGACTTCAGACTTCATACGTGGTTTTAGGAGATGACCAACAAATCGATGAGGATGACCTTAAGCATTATGGATCTCTCTATCGTGTTTTGGAAGAGAAATTGAATATTATTCCGACAGAAGCTGATGAAACACTGGAGGTAACACTGGCAACTCCAGAAGAAGCAGCTCTTTTACAG
>JACZIY010000216.1 GCA_014860845.1 Anaerolineaceae bacterium | reverse complement strand
GTTTCAGCATCTCCATACTTGCGACCCATCAACCGCTTAATTGAGAAAATTGTATTCTCCGGATTAACGATTGCCTGGTTTCGTGCTGATCGACCCACAATTCGTTCATGATTTTTATTTACTGCCACAACCGATGGAACTAACCTTTCGCCTTCAGCGGAAGGAATTACAACCGGTTCACCACCCTGCATGACTGCAACGACAGAATTTGTTGTACCTAAATCTATACCAACTATTTTTCCCATTATTTACCTCCTAGCGAGCTATAATTACCAGCGCTGGTCGAATAACCCGTTCACTTATCTTATATCCCTGACGCATCACTTCAACAATTTTTCCACTTTCAAGTTCCGGGTGTTCTATTTGTGAGATTGCTTCATGAATATTGGGGTTAAATTCACCTTCAACCGGTATAAGTTCTACTCCTTCTCCTTCAAGAATTGAATATAATTTTTGATAAACCAGACCTATACCATCAACCCACCCCTGACAATCTGTTGATGTTGGTCGATTTTTTAATGCCAGTTCTAAATCATCAATTATCACTAAATATTTTTTAATAATTTCTGCTGTTATGAACCCTTTGAGAGAAATTTGATCTCTCTCGATTCTTTTTTTATAGTTCTGAAAATCAGCACGCTCGCGTTGCCAACCTTCAAAATATTCCTGTGATTGTGCCAAAAGTTTTTCGTATTTCTCGTTATCTTTTTCGGCTGATTTACTCACTTCAGAATCGTCAACTTTGACATCATCTGTTACCTTTGCTTCTTCTTTTTCCAATTTTTGTTCCTCTGAGGTTTCATCAATTTTTTTCTTTTTTGTCATTCATTCACCTCTCTATGATGATTTGAATTGATCGTCATATAATGTCTCAGAAACCAGATCACTTAAAATACCCGACATAAAACGAACTGCAGATATTGTTTGGCCATAAGGCATTCTGACTGGACCTAAGACACCGACGGTTCCAAACGCTACACCCGGTGCGCCATACTTGGACATTACAATGGAACAATGTTTTAGTTCTTCCCATGCTCCATCGCCTCCAATCAGCACCTGCACAGATCCCTCGTCTCCATTCTGAATACTACGTGCAATCACATCCTGTAACATTGACCTTTCACCAAAGACTTTCAATGTTTTTCTTGCTTCTTCGGAATCATTAAACTCTGGTTCAGCCATTACATTGGTAATGCCATCCAGGAAAAGTTCACCCGAAACCAGAGAATCAGCACGTTGTAACTCAGTAATAACCCAATCAATCAGATCCTTCTCAAGATTGTTATCCATATCTTTGTGAATATTTATCTTGTCTACATCAAATCCTTGAAAATTTTCGATGATCTGATTTGCAATCTGTGAAAGGCGATCCTGCCCCACATACTCACTTAAAGTCTGAATACTCTGTCTGATCTCTCCACCCATCAATACCAGAACCATTAAAACTTGCCTGCCCCTGGTAGCGATAAATTCCACATGCTTTAATCGAGCTAAAGTTGGATGTGGTGCAGTGATTAATGATGCGGCTTTGGATTGATCAGCCAGAATAGAACCAGCTAATTTTACCCATTGCTCTACGTCGTTACGCATTTGATAAAACTGATGAGTTATTGTTCGACGGGTCGATAATGGAATTTCCCTTTCATTAACCAATCGACCCACAAAAAATCGATATCCTTTTTCTGTTGGCACTCTTCCTGCTGATGTATGGGGTTGTCTCAAGTAACCTAGTTCGGTTAAAACTGACATCTCATTTCGCACTGTGGCAGAACTTAATCCCACATTATAGCGTTCAACCAGCATTTTTGATCCTATGGGTATCGCTGAATTAATGTGTTCGTGTGTAATCAGAGTTAATAAAATCTTTTGTCGGTCTGTTAATTCTTCCATTTTTCTCTCAATT
>JACZIY010000215.1 GCA_014860845.1 Anaerolineaceae bacterium | reverse complement strand
TGGTGCTAAGCTGGTGATTGGAACTACAGCGGGTATGATTAAACGCGTAGAGCTGGCAGATGTGCTCAGTTCACGCGCAGAAGCTACCTGGGCGGCAATTATTGGTTTGAATGGTGGCGGTGAAGAAGTATTGTTTGCCGGAGTTGCTGGTGACGAAGCGCATGTCATGATCTGCACTTCTGGAAATAACAAATTGGCGCCCCGAGTACTGCGTTTTGAATCCGGTTCGATTAATCCGCAGGCAACCCCCTCAGCCAAAGGGGTGAGTGCTATCAAAATGATGAGCGATCGTCTGGTGTGTGGGATTCTGGTTGAACCTGACCTTCACAAGAAAGGCTTTGCTTTCGCAGTTACCACCAAAGGTCATGCCAAGCGGATTGGTATCAATGACTTCCCGGTGCAGGGACGTGGAGGTCAGGGTGTGCAATTATGGAAGATCACCGAGGACACCGGCTTGGTAACTGGTTTCGCTGTCGGATCGGAAAAAGATAATGTAGATTTTTATTCCAGCAAGTTAAAGCGATTGCGTTTGGATGCAAAAGCGCTTCCGTTGGTCACACGGGCGACCAAGGGGCTGGATTTGGGAAAGAAATATGTAAAAGGTGAGCTCTTCGGGGAGGGTGAATCCACAGCTGGATTGGTGGTGTGCTAGTATGCCGATTGAAGCCAGTTTGCATGAGAGCGAGCATGGAGAATTAAATATCTTTCATGTGTTTGATACCCTGGAAGTGTATGATGGCTCTCTGGCACTGGCCATTGATCACGTTATTAACCATATAAAAGTACTGGTTTCTACTGTGTATTTACCCGAGGATAAAAATCTGCTGCAGGCATATCAGAACCATCCTTTATTACGCAAAGGCAGCTCAGAAGTTCGCAGCCGTGAACGGATACTGCTTGCTGATTGCATACGTTTGCTGGATGGTTTGGTGGAGATCGCCAAATTGGCTGCATATCCCGAGACTTCCGATCAGGCCAGGAAGGAACTGGAAGATCTGAAAGCTGCTGTTCCATTCCTGGATTATCGCTATGAAAATGATCCTTTTCCGTCCGATCGAGATCGGGAGTAGTCTACGTCTTAATTAAAAAATTCGCCGTCACTGGCGAATTTTTTAATTAACTTTTTATCTATCCGGCTTTGAATTCTTCAGCTCCGGATACTTTTCCGACAAGTTCCTCCGGATGATGGATTAACACTGGAAGATGTTGAGGACAAATATAAAGCTCATGTCCTTGATAATCCAGTTGAATTAATGGTGCTTTTTGATTGGTGGTTTCACAAACAATGCATTTCTTTTCCATGGAACATTCCTTTAATGATGGGTTTTCTGACAATATATGTGGTCAAATTGGATAAATTATATCATGTTGTTTTTGGCGAATGATTTTTTATAAATTCATCCAGTTCCCATTTATTCGGCAGGCTGGTTTGGGCACCTGCTTTTGTCACAGCAAATGCACCAGCAGCACTGGCATGTAACAGCGCAACATGAAGATCCAAATCATCTGCTAATGCGGCTGCCAATCCACCGATAAATGCATCCCCAGCAGCGGTTGTATCCAAAACAGGTACGTTAAATGGGGGAGCGAAGATTTGATTATCCAGATAAAAGTAGTAAGCTCCATGCTCCCCTCGCGTAAGGATGATTTGATTGCATCCCAATGATTGCAGATGACTGATAGCTTTTCGACAATCTGAAAAATTGTTGATCTCGTAACCGGATAAAAGTGCCAATTCGCTCTCATTGGGAATCAGGAATGTAGCTTTGCGGAGTGTCTCAATGGGTATTAGCGTGGCCGGTGCAGTGTTTAGTAAAATGGTGATTCCAGCTGCATAAGCAATATCGATTGCGTGGATGACGACATCCAGCGGTATTTCCAGCTGTAAGATCAGTATTTTTGCACTTTGAATGGTTTTTTTCAGGGCATCAATATCCTTCCTTGTCAGGGTGGCATTTGCGCCTGGGACGACGATGATCGAATTTTGTCCATTTGCATCGACTGTGATCAGGGCAGTACCGGTAGGTTTGGTTACCTTCAAGATTTGTGTTGTATCCACATGATTCAATTGCAGGTTTTGCAGGAGTTCTTCGCCAAATCCATCTTTACCAACTCGACCAATCATCTGAACATCTGCTCCCAGGCGGGCAGCTGCGATAGCCTGATTGGCACCTTTGCCTCCTGGAAATGTCTGGAACCGGTCTCCCATAATGGTTTCACCTGGTTTTGGAAGCCGTTGGGTATAAACCACCAGATCATAATTAATACTACCTATTACCAGAATGTTTTTTTTCATAAATCACCTTGTTACTTATGTAT
>JACZIY010000214.1 GCA_014860845.1 Anaerolineaceae bacterium | reverse complement strand
AGATTAATCTTTAAATGCATAAGGTTTGTCTAATCTTTTGACAAACCTTATGCTATTTTAAGGAGCGTGCCAGGTATCAGGCGAGTTCTTTTTCTTTCAGGAGATCTTTGATCGTTTCCAAACCCTCTTCAAATGATCTGCCAATATAATGACCAGGAACCATGTCTCTGACCTTCTGATTATTATCAAATGCACTACCAGCATAAGCCAGAGCAGGTGTTGGGTCGATCTGATCCAGTTTTTCTTTCAAACGTCGCATTTCAAATGCAGCCAGATCTGTGGATGCTGTCAGTACTATCAAATCGGGGAATTCGTAACTGGCATAATCAACCAGATCATCGATTGGTAAATCCGGACCTAAATATTCAACACGATACCCCTCGCTGCGCAGTAATACTGCCATCATCAAGCTACCCAATTCATGTTGTTCGGTTGGTGCACAACCTAATTGAACATAAGGTGCGTTGCGACGTGATGGGTATGCTTGCAAAAGAGACATTAAGCGGGCGCGAAGAAAATTAGAGGCATAATGTTCGGTTGTGATACGGATTTCTCCACGGTACCAGGCTTCGCCAATGGCCATCAATGTTGGCGCAATGATGCGGCTGAAGATCGTCATCAGATCAAAGCTGGCATGCAATTCACGTATGATATCAGTTGAACGTTCTTCATCATGTTTTATTAAGGCTTCGTATAACCAGTGGGTATAGGTTTCAGGGGTTGCTTTGGGTGTAACTAATGTGCGGGATGGCGCAGAAGGCACTGCATCCGGCCAGACACCATTACGGGTCATCTGGCGAAGTTCCAGCACAGCGTTGCTGATGGAGATGCCTTCATCCACACGGGATTTAATCCATCGTAAAACTGCTATATCTCGTTCCGAATATAGACGGTAGCGATTATCCGAACGGTGAGGACTGAGTAAATCGTGCCGGCGTTCCCAGGCTCGTAGCGTCACCGGTCGAATTCCAGTTTGGACACTCACGGATTTGATGGTATAACGGGGTTCGTCGGAAAAATCGTTTATTGTGGTCATTTTCTGCTCCTTCATATTTTGATCAGAACCGAAGTTCTGGAGTCAGTTCATGAATTTATTCATTTATCTAAATCAATGTACAATATATTTATAATCTTTTTTTAGATATATGTCAAATAATTCAAACTAATCAGACAATATTTATCATAATAACTTTACATTAAATAAAAATGAGAATCAAGGGTAAAAATCAAGATTATAATAAATAAAATTAAAAATAACTGATAAAAACGGATTCAATCAATGAAAAAACAGATTGTGATAGCTTCTACAAACCCTGTAAAACTAAATGCTGCAAAAAATGCTTTTCACCTATTACTACCTGATACCACATTTGAGTGGCAATCGTTGGAAGTACCCTCAGGAGTCAGCAATCAGCCTAAGAGCGATGCTGAAACCAGATTGGGGGCTTGCAATCGGGTGAAAATGATCCGCGATCTACGTCCAGATGCGGATTATTGGGTAGGCATTGAGGGTGGAGTGGATTTCGATGAACAGGGAGAAATGACAGCTTTTGCCTGGGTGGTGATTGATAATGGCAAGCATTTGGGAAAAGCTCGGTCAGGAAGTTTCTATTTACCGCCTGGAATCACAAATTTGGTGCGTGAGGGTAGAGAGCTGGGCGAAGCTGATGATATTGTTTTTGGCCAGCAGAATTCCAAACAGAAGGATGGAGCCATTGGATTATTAACCAATAACCTGATCGATCGCAGCAGCTTATACGAGCATGCAGTGATTTTGGCTTTTGTACCTTTTTATAACCCTCTGCTTTATCCTGAACAAAAATAAAAATTTTGATCAATACCAAAACAATAATCTTAATGGCACGTGGTTTTTTAGGTTATACTTGTAGAAATATTTCCTGGAGGGTGTATTAATGCCAAAAGTAATCATAGTGACAGATAGCAGCGCATATCTTCCCCAAGAGATCGTGGGAGAATATCCGATCGAGGTGTTACCCCTGACTCTGATCTGGGAAGGAAAAGAATATAGGGATGGTGTTGATATTTCACCGGATGAATTTTATGTGCGCCTGTCAAATAGCGATAGTTTACCCAAGACAAGCCAGGTAACCGTTCACCAATTCGAGGAGTTGTTCCGGAGATTATTGGATGAAGGGTATGAAGTACTCAATCTTGGTATTTCCAAAGGAATATCAAGTTCTTATGATTCTGCCATGCAGGCATTGAAATCTTTTGAGGGAAAACCAGTGGAAGTAATGGATACAAAACTTGTTTCCATGGCATTGGGTTTTCAAGTTTTAGCAGCTGCCAGGGCAGCCAAAGATGGCGCGAGTCTGGCGGAGTGTAAAAAGATAGCTGAAGAGGCTTACCCGAAAATCGGCGTTTATTTTACCGTTGATACTTTGAAATATCTGGCAGCAGGTGGGCGCATCAATAGTGCCAAACGCCTGGTTGGAACTGCCTTGAACATCAAACCATTACTGGAAATCCGGGATGGCAAGATTGAGTTGGTGGAAAGTGTCATATCCAAAAAGAAAGCCATTAAACGAATGGTAGCTTTGGTGGAAAAAGGGATTGATGGACGCAAGCCATTGCATATTTCGGTTTTCCATGCCCTGGAACATCAAGCAGCGCAAAGCTTGCTGGCTGAGTTGAAGGAAAGCATGGGGGCAGAGGAAGCAATTCTCTCGCATGTCAGCCCTGCAGTTGGGGCACATGTTGGACCAGGAACAATTTCGATAGCATATATGGCTGGTTGATCCGAATCAATTGGTTAGGTATTGGTTATAAAATATTGTAACCAAATCATAACCATTTTTAAATCTTTTATAAACAATTTGTTTCTATAATAATATTAATCCCAGGGTTATTTTGTATATGATGAATTCTTCCACAACACAGGCTGTAATCGAAATCAAAAAAAACTCACACTGCCCGATTTGTCAGACTGAGTTTCTTCAGGTTCAGGAATCTGAAATGGATGAGACATTCATGATCTGTCCGGTCTGTGGGGTGAAATTTAAATCAGCACCCAGCAGTGATCATTTGATGTTTGTGGAAACACCGATCAACTTCCCGAATAATCTGGTGGGATTATGGTTATCGAGAGCTCAAATTGGAAAAGCATTGCATGATTATCGCATGATGAGCAATCAAAACGGGGTAGATCGTCAAGAAACCCGGAAAACAGTTAATATCCCAACAGCAAACCCTCTACGGGCTCAGGCAGTTCGAAAAGCGCGATCCTTAATTCTTGAAGGCAAGTCTGCAGAGTATGTGCAAAAACAGTTGTCAGAAGAAATGCAACTGAGCCAATACGCCATCGAAGAAATTATTCAGGATGCTTTGGCAGTCAGAAAAGCGAAACAGAAACAAAAGTTCCAAAAAGTGGTCTATTCCCTGTTTGTATTGTTTCTGATTGTGGTGGTAGCCTATGTTGTACTCTTATTGATTTACGGATAAATCTGCTTTCCTTACTCAAACACAAAAATTGAAGCCCAGTTCGGGGGAGTACTCACCTCTAATTGGTCATGATCAACCCGAAAATTTACCTGATTTTCGAAGACCCTTGTTAATTGCAGATGTTCCGGAATTTGAATACCGAATAAAGTAAAAACTTCAGAAGATGAATTCAACACCACCAAAACTTTTTGCTTATCTATCTCACGCCAGAAAGCAAATTGCTGCGAACTGACATACGCCTGTCGGTAACTGCCTGTTTGCAAGGCTGGTGTAACCGCACGGAATTGCGCCAGTTTTTGAATGGTGGCTGGCAAGTTTGCTTGCGGGGCATGCTGGATCAACTGCTGCAGGTTGAGAGCAGGCCGTAACGTCTGATCACTGTGAGCGCTGCGTTGACCAGTGATGCCCCATTCACTACCATAATAT
>JACZIY010000213.1 GCA_014860845.1 Anaerolineaceae bacterium | reverse complement strand
GCTCGCCTCAATGCAAATTTAATAAAATGGCCTTTCTGAAAAGGTTCCAAAGCCGGAAAATAAATATCTGTCACCATTTCATTCGTTTGTAAAATGGATTTTCTTACACCGAGATAAAAATCTTCAAGAGACACAACTCTTTGACTATCAACAGATTTTAAGACTAGTTTTGCCTGTAGCGCCATTAAGGGGGTGATCGTGTCATTCGCCGGAGATGCAGTAATCAGATTTCCTGCAATTGTTCCCCTATTTCGAATTTGAGGTGAACCGACTTCCCAAGCTGCCTGCGCCAAAGGCAAAGCTCTTTCTTGAATTAATTTTGACGCAGCTACATCATTGTGAGTTACTAAAGGACCTAAATGAATATTTTGATCTTCATCCAATGTGATTTGATTAAGTCCTTCAATTCTGGTTATATCAATTAAAATATCTGTGGTTTTTCGAACACCTTTTTCAAATTCAATGATTAGATCGGTTGCACCAGCAACGATTCTTGCTTGATTCTGAAATTGATTGAGTATTTCTAATGCTTTATCAATTGAGGTCACGTTGTAGTACTTATTCCACATCAATTCTTTTCCTCCGAAAATATTTCAAATTCTCTCCAGAAGCGTTATTTTTCACTTTTAAAATTTCGGCCATAATCGACAGAGCAATTTCTTCTGGTGTTTCACTTTTAAGATCCAAACCTACTGGAGAGAAAATTTTTTCAATTTCTGCCTCCACTATACCATCATTTAACAACAATTCAGTTGTTTTTATCCAGCGTTTCTTGGAGCCAATAACCCCAATATATCGCGGACCTAATTTTAGAATCTTAGGTAGATAGTTCACATCTATCTCCAAACTTCGGGTTGCCATGACGACAAATATATTGAAAACTTTATAATCAGAGTACATATCAAAAAACGATTCTAAATTTGTAAATCGATTGGATGCATTTGGCAGGTTAATTTCGGATATTAATTCATCTCGATCATCAATTACGGTTACCTCAAACCCCAACCAATTTGCTAAAAATGATAACTGCTTACCTACATGACCAGCACCAATAATCAGGATTTTTTCTTTCTTTCCTATCACCTCCAGATAAACATCCACTTCTCCACCACAGATGCCTGGATCGCCTTGGTCAGGGTTAACCAATTTATAGTGAAGGGTTTTCGTTAATCCGTTTTCTATCAATTTAATAGACTCAGTAATGCAGATAGATTCTAATTCACCCCCACCAACAGTACCCTCTATTCGTCCATCAGGATATACAATCATTTTCGAACCAGCGTGACGAGGAGTGGATCCTTGCGTTTTTGTAACAATACATAAAACAGCTGTCATACCTTTGGATTCAATTTCGGTTAATTCTGAAAAGATATTCATGATCAATTTGAAAGTTACATTTTTAATGATTAGCTCTAATTTGAAAATTTCAGAATATTAGAACAATTTTCCACTAATTTTTACCTTGAAAAAATGGCTTTATGGCGATTTAGAACCATATCAACCATAAAGCCTTTGAATACGAATTTATTTTGTCGTAAATGTCTTTAATAATGTTTCGACGTTTCCACCGACGGGATATAAAATTGGGCAGGTACAGCCATTCTTGATATATTCTGCTACTTTGGTTCTTGCTTCATCTGGTGTACCAGAAGCTGTAATCTTCAGAATAAGATCCTCGGGTACCAGATGTTTAGCTTTTTGAATTTGTTCA
>JACZIY010000212.1 GCA_014860845.1 Anaerolineaceae bacterium | reverse complement strand
TGTCTGAGTTCACAGGAGTGGATCAGAATTTATTGCTCGCAGGTGCAGGGGCTGATGAATTAATCGATTTATTGTTACGAGTGATGTTGGAGGCAGGTGAGGTCGTCATTAATTGCCCACCCACCTTTGGAATGTATCCTTTTGATACCCGTTTGAATAATGGTATTGTTTTTGAGGTGTCAAGAAACAATGATTTCTCAATAAATACCAAATTCATCCGTGAAGCTGTTACAGAAAATTCAGCCAGGATAATATTCCTCACCAGCCCCAACAACCCTGACGGCAGCCTGATTTCAGATAAAGTCCTGAAACAAATTTTGGAATTACCCGTGTTGGTGGTCCTGGATGAGGCTTATATTGAGTTTACTGCTGACACACTAACAGAATGGAGAAGAAAAAGTCGGATTCAGTGGGTATCCTCACACGAAAATCTGGTTGTTTTACGCACCTTCAGTAAATGGGCCGGTCTGGCAGGTTTGCGAGTGGGTTACGGGGCTTTTCCTGAATGGTTAATGCCAGCTTTATGGGCTGCCAAACAACCCTATAATGTGAACGTAGCCGCCAATCAGGCAGCCATTGAATCGTTGAAGTCAATTGATTTCCTCGCGAAAAATGTTCAGAAAATACGGCAGGATCAGAAAAAATTATTCGGAATGCTCTCCACACTACCTTTTTTGGAGCCAGTCCCTTCGGAAGCAAACTTTATTCTTTGCCGCGTAAAGAATTTTCCTGCTTCATATCTCAAGAATTACCTTTTGGAAAAAGGCATTATGGTGCGATATTACAAAACACCTTTGTTGGAAAATTTTATCCGCATCAGCATTGGGAAACCTGGTGATCACCTGCGTCTGATGCAGGCTTTGGAGGAACTTGTATGAAAATAGGAATTATCTATTCACCCTCAGCATCCATTATTGATATCGCTGGATTAGTCCAGACCTTCACCCTATCTAAACAATTATTTTCTAATCTGGATATCCAATTTGAAATCTGTAGTTTCCTTCCACAAAATGCGCAGGAACCAGGTATCAATATCAGCCCAGGTTTTGTTGGACTACCTTTATCCGGTTTTAACATCCTGGTTTTACCGGGTTCTGCTGGATATGAAAAATTAAAGACGGATATAAATTGGTTAACCTGGGTGCAAGGCTCAGATTCGGTTTCAAAATTTTATGGGTTTCATGAAGGCATATCCATCGTTAATTTGATTAACGAACCCAACCAATGGAAATCAAACACCCGCAATCCGCTCAATGGTTTTTTTGTCGCCTTTCAAGTTCTTGCAGATATCCTCGAACCTGAAAAAATACACACCATTGCCAAAACCTTAGGGATCGAAACTTCATGGCAAACCTATCTTCAGACGATGAATATCCGGCAGTCAGCATTATCTCGTAATACAGCCGAGACGCAAATCAGGGTTAACCTGGCACTGGACGGAAGCGGAATATCCAATATTAATACCAGAATTCCATTTCTGGATCACATGCTCAATCAAATCGCTAAACATGGTTTATTTGACATAGAACTCACTGCGATTGGTGATCTGGAGATTGATCAGCACCATACTATGGAAGATTGCGGCATCATCCTGGGCGATGCTTTTCGGCTGGCATTGGGAGACAAAAAAGGCATTAACCGTATGGCATCCACATCAGTTCCCATGGATGAAAGCCTGGCAACCGTTACCATTGATTTCTCCGGTCGACCTTATTTTGTGATCCAGAGTAAGTGGAATGGCGAGGAAATCGCTGAAATTCCCGTCTCATTATTTGAACATTTTCTGGAGTCTTTTGCTATTGCTGCTCGTTGTAATCTGTATGTGCAGGTGCAGGCTGGAAAAGATAATCACCACATGTGTGAAGCAATTTTCAAAGCGCTGGCAAAAGCATTGGATCAGGCCTGCAGCCTGGATGTGCGTCGTTTGGATCAGATTCCATCAACCAAGGAAAAGATTTTCTAATGGTGAGTAAACAATCTATCCCCATATTGTTAATCGATGCGGGAACAGGTAATCTGCATTCAGTTTTTCACACACTCCGAACCATTACGGATCAGATTGTCATCAGCGACAAACCGGAGGATGTAATAAAGGCAGATCGCATCATCTTGCCAGGAGTGGGAGCATTCTCAGGTTTTATGCAAGGTTTACAGAACAGGCATTTAGTCGAATCGATTCATGATTATGTCAAAAAAGGAAATCCTTTATTGGGTATTTGCGTGGGTATGCAAGCTTTTTTTGATTACAGCGAGGAAAATGGAAATCATAAAGGTCTGGGACTTTTACCGGGTTCTGTGAAAGTTTTCCAAAATATGCCCAATTTAAAAATTCCTCATACCGGCTGGAATCAACTATGGTTTCAGGATAAGGAACTATTGCTACACAATATTAACCCGGGGGATTACGTTTATTTCAACCACTCTTATTATTGTGTTCCTGAGAACCCAGGTGATGTTGCAGCTACCACCGATTATGGTATCGATTTTTGTAGCATAGTCCAAA
>JACZIY010000211.1 GCA_014860845.1 Anaerolineaceae bacterium | reverse complement strand
TCTGGAAGAAATACCTGTCGATATCGAAGATATCAACGAACACATAGATCCAGAACCATGCGAAGATGATGATCGCACCAGAGTCTACTCTCCTGTGGTTCGGGCTGGCTGCCGGCCACGTTTGATCCTGCCACCATCCGGCCTGGAATATCAGCTATTGGTCCCCAACCTGAGCACCAAGCTGGAAGCCATTATTGGACGTGCTTCCCCGGGCACCGGAAATATTGCTCGCAAACTGCGCAGTGAAACCGAGGAGTTTATTTATGTTTTATCCGGTGAGGTTCTAATCGGGTTGGATGAGGAAGAATATATTCTGAGAACAGGTGATTCGATCACTTTTCACGGTGATCAATTGACTAAATTAGCCTGTGCATCCATAGATCGGGAAGCATCCTGGATTTCTGTGATCACACCACCGATTTTCTAGTAGTACGATCCCATAGTCAACCTCATACTGAACTTCAGTGCAGGATTGAATTCCATATTTCATTCTGGTGATTATTCTTTTCTGATTGATTCTGTAATCATTGAGGAGACCCACCAAGTCAATGAACAATTCAGTATTACTTTACAAATAAAATAATCACTTGACAATTCATCCTTTTATCCTGTATCTTTATAGTAATCTTTAGTGTAACTTTCAAAATTAATCACCAGGTTAAATATGACTGTACTTCCATTTAAAATTTCCGAATTTAGTTCCTCATTTGTCAATGATCACAATCAGGAAGCTAAGGCTGTCTGGGATGCGTTTCGAGCGGGAAAACCCATTCGTCCACCTGTCGGTCTTGGAACCAATACCCAGTTCTTCATCTTCAACCTTGAACTCAATCCGGATGAAATGGTTACCTTCGAGGATTATATGACCCAGGCAAAAATTATGTTGGATTTCAGCCTGAAAGCAGCAGTCTGGCGAGCGTACCATATAGCGCCGTATTGTGATGATCAATTTGGCTTGCCAGATGAATTTGCACTGAGGATCGACCTACAGAATATTGATGAGGCTGCCTACTTTGGCGCTCCGGTTCAATTTCTTCCACATCAGTTACCGGACACATTGCCTATTTTGTCCGGGGATAAAAAATATGCTTTATTCGACATGCCATTTCCGGATCCTTTTCAAAGTGGCTGGTACGCTACGTCCACAAGAATTTATCAGGAATTGCAGGAATACCTTGGCAAATATCCGACCTATCTCGATCGCCCGGTAACCATTGAGCCATTCGGTTACTGGACAGGGGGAATTTTCACCCTGGCGGTTGCGCTGCGCGGTAATGAATTAATGACTGATTTGTACGAAGATCCACAATATGTGCACGATTTGCTCAGGTATCTCACCGAAGCAACCATTCACCGTGTCCGTGCCTATCATGAATTTTTTAATTTACCATTCCCGGGTCAAGATCTATTCTTTACAGATGATGCCATCCAATTAATCTCCACCAAAATGCTCAGGCAATTCCTTATGCCTCTCTACAAACAATACAAAGCAGCACTCATCACTGGAGAGCATTTCAAGATCCATCTGTGTGGAGACACCAGCCGGCATTTCAAAATTCTCAAAGATGAACTGGGTGTGAATGAATTTGAAGTTGGATTTCCCATCGAATTTGGAGAAATTCGCAGGCAATTAGGGCCAGAGGTTACTATCCATGGAGGTCCGAACATCATGCTCTTGAAAGATGGCACTCCGGAAGAAATTGCTCAAGAAACACATCGCATTCTTCATTCTGGTGTTGTAGAAGGTGGAAAATTTGTCTTGCGCGAAGGGAATAACCTGGCTCCGTTCACCCCTAGCGTCAACCTGGATGCCATGTACCAACAGGCACGAAACATTCGATATTAATCATCTGATTTTCTAACACAAGGAGAGAATATGTCTCAAAAACATGCAACATTATTTATAACCCATCGTGGGGAACGACACCAGCAGGATGCGCTAGGAGCAGCACCGGCAGAGTTGGAAGTTACCATGTTGCGCTCACCCTCCAAAGAGGAAATTATGGCTGCTTTACCTGGAAAAGAATTTCTCATCACCGAGCGAACCGGTGTTATTGATGCTGACATCATCCAGGCTGGAAAAGACTTGCGTTTGATACAGAGACTTGGCTCACAAACCTATGATATTGACTTAAAAGCTGCCAAAAAAGCTGGCATCCCGGTTTGTTATCTTCCGGTAAGGAGTTGCATCATGGTAGCTGAACATATGGCGATGCAAATTCTGGCGCTTGCCAAACGTCTGCGTGAGGTCATGGACCTGACCGAAGAAGCCAATGATTTCGGACATCTTCCCCAATTATGCGACGAAGATTACTTTGCTTATAATTGGACGGGGCGTCAAAATCTACTGGGCTTATGGGAATCCACTGTCGGCATTCTGGGTTTTGGAGAGATCGGCACCGAACTCTCCCGACGCCTGCAGGGATACGGCTGCCATATTCTTTATAATAAACGCAATCCCCTACCGACGGAAGCTGAACAGGAATTACACATCCAATATGCAACGGTGGATGAATTATTGGAAAAGAGCGATTACCTGTGCATGTTATTACCTTACTTCCCGGAAACTGCTCTTTCCCTGAACGCTGATTTCTTTGCAAAGATGAAACCAGGAGCCTGTTTTGTTAGCTGTGGTGGCAGTGGTGTGGTGGACGACAAGGCATTGGCTGATGCACTTGCCAGTGGTCACCTCTACGGAGTGGCAGTCGATACCTTCATGTATGAACCGATTTCCAAAGAAAGTCCCTTACTTCCTATTGCCCGTCAACCGCACGCCAATCTGGTCATTACTCCGCACACAGCTGCTGGTAGCGCTTCCGCCTCCAGCAAATCCCGTGCCGGGGATTACACCAATATCCAGCGACTCCTGGCTGGTGGAAAGTTGGTTGGACGCCTTGTATAACCCGGTTTTCTAATATCGGCATTTCAGTTTTCCTCCGAATTTCTGAAATCCCCTCCTAAAACCTCTGATGATTAAAATCCATCAGAGGTTTTAAATTCATAAAACAATATCACAAAAGTTTTTTTCTTCTCAACCTTAAACTTTTCATTTATCGCGCTTTTTAAGGAAAAACTGATCTTAATCCTGTTGACTTTTATATTAAAATTTGTTAGGATGTACGTACATTTTAATGATTCCCACTTTTGAAAAACATGAAAATAATCGACAGAAGATCCCCCCTTCCTTTATATAGCCAGCTAAAAAATATCCTGCTCCAGGAATTGGATGAAGGTTTGCATCCACCTGGTTCTGTTTTACCACCGGAAATGACGCTGGTAGACCATTTCGGACTCAGCCGTGCCACAGTGCGTCAGGCGATTAAAGAATTGGAACATGAAGGTTATATCAGTCGTATTCAGGGAAAAGGAACGATCGTCATTCGCGAAAAAAGTTCACTCAACCGCGGGTTATCTCAATTAACTAGTTTCACGGAAGATATGAAAGCGCATGGGTATGAAACCGCAACAAAAATCCTGAATTTTGAGGTTACTGAAGCTCCTCACAAAATTGCGGATATGCTAAGAATCCCACAAGAAAAATCAGTCATTCACATCAACCGGCTCAGAATAGTAAACAAAATTCCTGTTGCCATCAACACGTCCTTTGTCAATCTGCCTGCTGAAATCTCCATGTCCCGAGAGGATCTTGAGCGTACTGTGTCGCTTTATACCCTTTTTGAAATGAAGCGCATCCCATTGTTGGAATCAGATAAAACAATTGAAGCAATTTCCGCCGATGAAGAACAAGCCAGGTTATTGTGTGTGCCATTGGGAAATCCCTTATTAAAAGTGGAAGGTGTTGTTTTTACATTAAACCATCAACCCTTAGAACACCATGTTGTCATCAGCCGAAGCGATATGTACAAATATTCGCTTCATCTATTGCGATAAGAAGAAAGTGAACGAAATTTTGCCCATATGAAGGACAGGAAAGGAGAATTCTGATAGGACGATTGACACAATATCTCACCAAATCTTTTTTTACTATCAAACCATTTTAAGGAGAACAAGATGCAAAAAAAATCAATTAAAGTAGTATTTTATCTGTTACTGGCATTTGCCTTGCTTTTAGGAGTTGCCGGTTGTGCCCCTGCAGCCGCACCTGCTGAACCCGAAGCTCCAGCTGAAGAACCAGCTGTTGAAGAAAACAAATTTGAAGGTGTCGAGCTTACTCTGGCATCCATGACCGATCAATATGTAACCGCTTTCCGTGTATTGGTTCCCCGCTTCACCGAAGAAACCGGAATCAAAATCACATTAGATGAGCTGGGATATGTGGATCTATATCAAAAATTGACAGCTGATTTTGTCGGCAAGACCGCTCAATATGATCTCATGACAGTAGATATCGTCTGGTCTGGTGAATATGCAGCCAATCTATACACGCTGCCCCTGGATGATTTCATGGCCAGAGACAAAGCCGAATTGAATCTCGATGATATTATGCCCGTCGCCTGGACATTAGGCGAATATGAAGGCAAACATTGGGCTTATCCAATGGCTGGTTATGCCAACGTACTCAACTACCGCAAAGATGTATTCGAAGCTGCTGGTATCGAACCCCCCACCACACAGGAAGAATTATTAGCTGCTGCACAACAATTAACCGAAGGTGAACAGTATGGTATCGCTTTGTTGGGTGCTAAGGGATCTGCCGTGGCTCAGGATTACATGGCCTTCGTGCAACAACATGGTGGCTCCATTCTGGATGCTGATGGTAAAGTAGCATTGAATACACCCGAAAACGCTGAGATCCTCGAATTCTTCGGTGAATTGTTCAAATACGCTCCTCCAGGATCAACTGATTACTGGTGGGATCAACGCGAAACCGCCTTCCGCTCTGGCATCGTTGCCATGATGGAAGGTTGGAGTATTGCCCGTGCTGGATATGAAAATCCTGAAATCTCCTCAGTGGTAGGTATGGTGGATGTAACCGCTGCCCCTGTTTCAGAAGGCATGGAACCAAAATACGGTTTCGGTGGTTGGGGTATTGGTATCAACGCCAGTTCAACCCCATTGGAACAGGAAGCCGCCTGGGAATTCATTAAATGGCTTGCTTCAGAAGAAATTCAAAAAGAATGGGTGAAAAATGACGGTGCACCTATCCGACGTTCAACCCTTACCGATCCTGAATTGGTTGCCATGTATCCCTGGTTCCCCTTGATGTTGGAATCCTTCGAAAAAGGTGATGGCGATTATCGTCCCAGAATTCCAGAATATAGCATCATTCAGGATGCCCTGGGTACATATGTAAATGCCTTCCTGGTTGGTCAGGAAACTGCAGAAAGTGCTTTACAAAAAGCACAAGAACAAGTCGAAGCCAATACTAAATAAAAAAATGTTGTAATCGAGATGGATGCCTGCCTGATCAGGCAGGCATCCATTCAATTGAAAAATCAGGAGCAACATTGAGACAAACCTTTACACAAGCAATAATCAGGAAATTTAAAGCTGATCCCTATTTCTGGTTGTTGTTTCCGCTCTTACTTTATATTGTCATTATTGCAATTTATCCTCTATTTTTTTCTTTCAGGATCAGTCTATTTGATTATCGCTTGACCGATCCAAACCAGACTCAGACTTTTGTTGGATTAGAAAATTACATTCGTGCTTTTAAGGATCCGACCGTACTCATTTCCTTAAAAAACACGTTGATATATGTTGCTGGAACAGTTACAATCGAGCTGCTTTTGGGTTTGGGATTGGCGTTACTTTTCTCACCAGAAACCAAACTGGCTCAATTTGTGCGTTCTTTCTTATTAATTCCGATGGCTTTACCGCCCCTCGTTGTCGGGTTGATCTGGAAATCTTTATATAATGCCGATTTTGGCGTCATTCCTTACTATCTGAAACAATTGGGGCTTGATGTAGGCAGAGGACCTTTGGGAGAATTATCCACAGCCATGCCAGCAGTGATGTTAATCGATGTCTGGCAATGGACGCCTTTATTAATGATCATATTCCTGGCTGGACTGAAAAGTTTACCGCAAGAACCTTATGAAGCCGCCTACGTTGATGGTTCCAGCCGCTGGCAGAGTTTTATTTATCTCACTTTGCCTTTGATGAAACCCACCTTTTTGATTGCGTTCTTACTGCGCACCGTGCAATCTTTCAAGGTTTTTGACACCATCTATGCTACTACATCTGGTGGCCCTGGTCAGGTTACTACCGTGTTAAATTACCAAATTTATACGGTAGGGTTAACTTTTTTTGACATGGGCTATGCTTCCGCCCTGGCAAACATTTTATTAGTGATGGTTACTATCTTATCCATTGTTTATATTTTAGTGATGACAAGAAGACAATTATAGGGTTCATTATGTATAAAAAACGAAGTATCCTTGAAAAAACAATCCTGATTATTTTATCCCTTCTTGCAATTGCATTCTTTCTGATCCCCATCTACTGGTTGCTGACGACTTCACTTAAATTCGGGCGGGATTCTTTTGCCATTCCCCCAACCTGGCTGTTTTTTGACGCAACCTTGAAGAATTTCACAGAAGTTCTGACCCAGAGCAAGACTTTCATGTACATCAAAAACAGTATCATCATTACCTCGGGAACAACAATTCTTTCTTTATTATTAGGTGTACCCGCTGGTTATGCCATTGCCCGCTCCAAATTTCGTTTTGTGAAGAATTCTGCTTATTTCTTCTTGTTGTTATTAATGCTTCCCCCGGTTGCCATGTTAATCCCCTTCTATCTGATCATGCGTGATCTCTCATTGATCGGGACTTACATGTCACTCATTTTACTTAATACCGTATTTGACGCCGCTTTTGTGGTCTGGATGATGCGTAGTTACTTTGCTGATGTTCCGCTCGAAATGGAAGAAGCAGCGCTGGTGGATGGCGCATCCCATTTCAGCGCTTTTTTAAAAGTAGCACTCCCACTCTCGGTTCCAGGTATCATTGCCTCGGCTTTGTATACGATTATTTATTCCTGGAATGATTTTTTGTTCGCTCTCATGCTTACATCACCAACCACCAAGACCATTCCACTCGGAATTCTGGCTTCCTTCAGTTCTGTTGAAATCAGCTGGGGGAAAATGGCAGTCATGTCCATCTTTGCTATCATACCGGCTGTCATCATCTCATTGTTCTTAAATCGCTACTTTGTCCAGGGCTTAACCGCTGGAGCCACCAAAGGGTAGAGCCAATGTTAATCAGCTTTAAAGCTTCCCACATCATCTCTGGTGATGGAATGCAAATTGTCAGGGATTCTGCCATCCATGTGAAGGATGGGCGAATTCTTTCGATTGGTCAACGGCTGAAGGAAGCTACAGTTGTTGATCTTGGCCATGTCCTGTTAAGTCCGATGTTCATCAATGCGCACTGCCATCTGGGCGATACCGGAGCGAAAGAATTAGGCGTGGGATTGCCTCTTGAGCAGGTGGTGGTCCCACCGAATGGGTTAAAACATCGCTTCCTGGCTGGTCTGGATCAGGAAACCCACATCCAGCAAATGCGTCATGGCTTAACCGAGATGCTGGCAAATGGAATCATCGCCTGTGCTGATTTTCGCGAGCAGGGGCTGGCAGGTGTGCAGGCATTACAAAAAGCTGCCCAGGAATTACCAGTCCGGGTGATATGCCTCGGAAGAATGACGGAAAGCCAAGATGTGGTTGATATCCAACAGGAAGCCAATGAAATTCTTGAAATCGCTGATGGGCTGGGTATCAGAGACATAGCTGCCTATCCTATACCTGTCATCCAGGAATTGAGAAAGGTGTATCCTGATAAAATTATCGCCATGCATGTTTCGGAAAATGCAGAAGCTGAAAAGAAATCCCACCATGAATACAGCCAGGGGCAAACAGCAAGAGCATTGGAACTATCACCCGATTTTTTGGTACACCTCACCCACACACCCGAGCATGAACTGCAGCTGATCGCAGAGCGTAAAACCTATGCTGTTTGTTGCCCACGAGCAAATGGGATTCTCGGTGATGGCTTACCGGATGTCTCAGCGTGGGTCACAGCTGGCGTTGAATTTAGCATTGGCAGTGATAACATGATGATCGCTTCACCGGATATGTTCCGGGAGATGGATTATCTTTCGCGTATGCAGCGCGGATTGCACCAGGATCCAGCTGTGATTGATTTTCACAAGATTTTCAGCGCTGCCACCATCCAGGGTGCCAGAGCGCTTAAGATTGATCAGGATTTGGGGTCACTCTCACCGGGAAAAGAAGCCAGTTTTCTGGTGATGAATCTGGATAGCGCAAATTTCACTTTCACACATGATTACATCAGTTCAATGGTTCATCGAGCCAATATTACTGATATTTGTAACATTTACATTAAAGGAGAAAAATTCGTATGACAGAAAAAACCTACCGCGTGATGTGGGCAGAAAGACCGAATGAATTGGAAGTACGTCACTTACCTCTTAAAGAAGTAGGTGCTAATGATGTTTTGATACAGGTGGGGAAAGCAGGTATTTGCCCCTGGGATTTAAGAGCTTTTTCGGGATTATCCTCTTCAGTGGCATTTCCACGCGTGCTCGGGCATGAAATGGCTGGTGTGGTAGCAGCTGTGGGAGAAAATGTAAAATTTATCAAACCCGGTCAGCGGGTCGTACCGGATATGGGTGTCAAATGTGGTGTTTGCAAAGCCTGCCGGAGTGGTCGCGAAAATCGCTGCCAGAATCCACATTTTCAGCAATTTGGTGGTGGGTTCGCCGATTATGTGCGCGTTCCTGAAAAGAATGTACACATCATTAAACAGGCATCCACCAACCTGAAAGCAGCTGCATTCACCGAACCACTTTCCTGTGTCGTGCGTGGACAGAATATGCTGCGCCTCTATCCGGGTGAAGTGGAACTGGT
>JACZIY010000210.1 GCA_014860845.1 Anaerolineaceae bacterium | reverse complement strand
TTGAATTCGACATCCGGAATTTCTTTACCCTGGAATTGCCCATGGATTCCATTGCAAGCATAAAAAAAGCCACGGGCAGGAGCACTCCGTGGCTGATAATACTGCGTATAGGTATCAGATCAACAAGCGCACTCCGACAGGGAAGAATCGAAACCAGCTCCCAGAGGCAGAAGAGCACTGACAGCGGTCAGGATAAATCCTGAGAAGAACGCCAAGAGATGAAACCCTTTTTTCATGATAGCTTAAGTTTACCGGATGGATTTACGGCCGTCAACTGGTCAGATGGGGGGTTGTTGGCTAGCTATTAAGCTATTGTGCGAATAAGCTGTTAAGCGCTGATAGGTGATGGCTAATAGCTCATGGCTGATTGACTCTTTTTAATTTGTTTATCGTAGGGGGATGGTCCTTGACCTCCCCCAATCTTTGGTGCATTGTACTTAGGGGTCAATAGACCTCATCGAATGGAAACTGAAGCCGAAGGATCTCGAACCCAAAAGTGCGTTGCACCTGGTGCAGAAGGAACGTTGAATTCTGCATTTGATTGACAGGTAGGGATGAAGGATCGGAGAATTGACACAATTTCCCACAAGAGATTTTGTCCTCGATCCTTCATCCTTACTAAATTTAATGCTCGAAAAAACAGGGAATTTGCATCAGGTATTAATAAGTTTGATTTACAATATATAATTATTTTCTTCAACTCGGAAGTACTTATGGATATGAAATTCATACAAATGCGCAAAAATGGAACACACCATTTCAGTGGAATATCGTAAAAAACACGATCTCAAAGAAGGTGATTCCTTTACCTTCCTTGATAAAGGAGATGTTTCATTCACAATCAGTCCAGGAGTTCCAACCATCACGAAAAATCGATCACATCCTTTTCCACTTCCGGATAACTTATGTAAATCTCTAACATTTATTATTACAAGCTGTATTGTATACAAGGGTGCAACGCACTCCTGGATGGTTGGTTAATCATGTCATTTTCCAAGATGTTCCTTGAGTGGTTTATCTTTAAGTGCAATGCACCAGAATGCCAGGGGGCAGGTCAGAGACCACGCCCGTACGAGGTGCAGAGAGACACAGCAAGAAAGCCCAATGCACTAAAATCTATAAAATTTAAACAAAAATCCTTTTACCTTCAGCCATTAGCCTTCAGGCTATTTGCCTACCGCCTTCCCCAACGTCATCGCATCCTTCCACTTCCAGTTGATCCAGAATAATCCCGAGATCAGCGCCAAAGGAGCGACAAACATCAAGAAATTTCCAGCTGCAAAATCTCCACCCATGATCACAAAGCGCAGGAATGCGATAGCAGCTAACCCAAAAATGATGAAACCGATTAGCGGTTTACGCCAGGCGAAAAACATCAGAATCGCCAGAATGACGGCTGGAGCAGCATGAAACAAAAAACCCAGCAATTGTCTCCAGAAATTTCCACCCGCTGTAAATACGTCCAGGGCAAACAAAGATACGAAGAGTATCATCAGAATTCCGGCAATGCGGGGTGTGAAATAAAGAAAGCGAGAAAGACGTAGATTGATTATTCCTTTGGACTCTTTTTGGCGAAGTGCTGTCAAAATTAGACCAATAGAACCATAGAACAGGATGAGTGGTACCGAAATTAATGCTAAGTTTGTAACGATTATCCAACGGGGTTCGGTTGGATTAACCAGATGTTCATAACCCATCAAGTAAATAGAAACAACATATAACCCAGCCAGGACAATCCAGCTAATCCAGTTAAGTTTATTCTTTTTATCCATGATAAAGCTCTCCTGTAATGATTATAGCGCGATCTTAATAAAGTCAATCATTTCTTGCTTTTGCTTAAGTCCACCTCAATATAAAATTACCGATAGAAAAAAACAAGTTTACCAATCTACTTCCGCCACCAGCAAAAATCGCACTTTTCTCCACCTCTTCCAAGTGTTTGTGTTCTTCGCCATTCGATTTTGTTCATTTCCGCAGACAATCGATCATCACTGGCACAAAAAACAGTTGTCAGCTCAGGCGCATTCATTGCTCTTAGAGTATCGAAGATAAAACATTGATGCACATCGATCGCAAAGCAAACCGATGTATCCTGTTGTATCTCCTGACCTTCAGGGAGGTCGCTGAAGCGGATCATTAACCGCAAGAATGGTTTGATTACGAAGAAAGGATTGGGCAGCGTTCGATTCAAAAAGCGGATACCTTGAAGCTGCACTGAGAAATACATATCCACAAAAAGCAGTTCAAGGTCGTGCATTGCAGTCTTTTGGTCGAAATGATGGTCCAGCATGGCGTGATACAAAGCGAGAACCGGAAGCACCCGAGTCCTGATGATAGGATGAAAGCGTTTGTTTTGATCCAAATTGTCATTCAAGCACGATTGATAATACTGAGATGCAGAAAGAAGTAAACTCTCCGCGATTTGACAGGAATATCGTTGTGATAATAACCGCAACCATTTACGATGGCTTGGAATCGTGATCATCACAGTTGATGATACAACAAAATCAATTCATGCACAATTTTTGTGATTATTTTCCCAAAGTACTTGACTTTAAACTTCAGTTTTAATAGACTCAATGTATATTTAAATCATTATATATATACATTGGAGGAGAAATGCGTAAGACGATTTTTATCACCTCGTTTATTTTAGTGTTACTGCTATCAGCCTGCCAACCTGTGACAGTTCCTGTAGTAGAAGCGCCTGCAGAAGAGCCGGTTATTGAAGAGCCAACTGAAGTTGTCGTTGAGCCAACCGCCATCCCAAAGCCAACTGCAGAACCTGAACCAACTGAGGAAGTCTAGCAAGAACCTGTTTTGGAGTTGGTTAGACCTGATAGCACTCTTAGCTTTACCATGGCAGACCTGAAGGCTTTACCTGCCCGAGAAGGACAAGCCGGTATCAAGAGTAGCACCGGAAAGATCACCTTGCCCAATAAGTTTAAAGGTGTTGCTCTAGAAGATCTGGCAGACCTGGTTGGTGGATTGAGTGAAGATATGGGTGTAAATATTGTCGCAGAAGATGGTTATTCACTATCTTACTCCTACGATCAAATTATGAACGGTACATACATTGCTTACAACCCGGTCAGTGGTGATGAATTAAAGCAACATGATCCTCTCAAAGCGATCGTAGCGTATGAGATGAATGGG
>JACZIY010000209.1 GCA_014860845.1 Anaerolineaceae bacterium | reverse complement strand
ATTAGAATCCTGATAAATGAGTATCATGGAAAATAACTTCTTAAATTTAGAGAATGTTTCGAAAATTTATATTGATGGATCAAAGAATCAACGGAAAGTCTTAGATCAGGTATCGGTTTCATTTGAAAATGGTCAGATCATTGCTATTTTGGGGAAAAGTGGAAGTGGAAAAAGCACGCTATTAAATTTAATTAGTGGTATCGATTCGGTTTCATCAGGCACCATTCGATTTAATGGGTATATTATATCCACATCATCCGAACGAAATCTAACAGAAATTAGAAGAAATAATATTGGTTTTATTTTTCAATTTTTTAATTTATTACCCTCATTAACAGTATGGGAAAACGTGATTTTACCTTTGGAATTAAAAAAACTGGTTGCTACAGATGACCTCCTTCGAGCTGAATTTCTGCTCTCGGAGGTTGGTATGTTAGATCGCAGAAATGATTTCCCAGATAAATTATCGGGTGGTGAACAACAGAGAGTTGCAATCGCAAGGGCGATTGTTCACAAACCAGATTTAATCCTTGCAGATGAGCCTACTGGTAATCTTGATGACAAAAATGGAAAAATGGTTATGGAATTATTGTCCAGATTGGTTAAAGAAAATCAGAAAAATATGATCCTGGTTACCCATAGTAGAGAGGCAGCAAAATTTGCGGACCAGGTCTATTCAATTATTGACGGTAAATTAGTTGCGTGTAAAAAACCGGAATAAGATGAATTCTGTAAGGTTGTTGTTGAAATTTAGTTTACGTCATCTGATTCGACAGGGTTGGCAGACTATTCTATTAATTATTGGAATTCTTTTGGGTGTAGCGGTCGTAATTGCTATTGACTATGCCAATGAAAGTTCCAAAAAAGCCATTTCACTAAGCACACAAAGCATAACAGGTAAAGCAACACATCAAATTCTTGCTTCCGGATCTGGGATACCAGAAGATTATTTTACTGAAATGATGAGAACTGGTGTTTTTACCGAAGCATCACCCGTCATTGAAGGGTACGTAAATGTTTCAGAATTTAATCAACAAGCAATTTTAATATTAGGAATTGATCCCATATTAGATTTTCCATTTCGACAATATTACGGAGATAACGATAGCCAATTAAACCAATTAATCTCGATCATTTCAGTACCCAACACTGGCATCATTGCACAAGATCTCGCTGATGAATTTGATCTTCAGCTAGGTGATGTAATCAATTATATTTTCGAAGGAAGGCCTGGAATTTTACAAATTGTCGGATTTATATCGACAGACGAACCCATTGCAAGTGAATCTCTAAAAGGATTGATTATTGTCGATATATCCACTGCACAGACTGCCTTCAATAAAATTGGATTTTTAGACAGAATAGAACTCATTATCCAGGATCCAATTCAAGAAGAAATTATAAAAAATAAACTACCAACAGGGCTGGTTATTCGTTCAACAAGTGAACAAAATCAACAATTAAGTAACATGGTGGGTGCGTTTCAACTTAACCTTACAGCCCTCAGTTTATTAGCCCTGGTCGTTGGTGGATTCCTGATTTACAACACGATGACATTTTCTGTCATTCAAAGAAGAGAATTAA
>JACZIY010000208.1 GCA_014860845.1 Anaerolineaceae bacterium | reverse complement strand
GTTATACATGATTGTCCTTTATTCATTTGGTAGAGGTGCGGATGTGGAGCTTCGAACCAACAAGCTACCTTTTAATACTTTTTCTTTATGCGTGTTGTTTTTGTTTTCAATTTTATTTCCGAGCAATTCCAACAATAATTGTGCTGACTCATTGCCAATGGAGTATTTAGGCTGATCCAATGTTGTGAGTGGGGGGCTGGTATATGCTGAAAAAGTTATATTGTCAAAACCTGTGACGGAAAGATCTTCAGGTACCCGTATACATGCTTGTCTGCAAGCGTGTAAAAAGCCAATGGCAAGCATGTCATTAAAGCACATGATCGCTGTAGGACGATCAGATAAATTCATAAAATAGTAAAGGCTTTCTTTTCCTAATTCTGGTTCACTGCCTTCCACTTCATAAATATATGCCGGATTGATTTTTACACCAGCTTTGCGCATTTCTTTTTTGAACCCGTTTAACCGGTCCAGAGATGTTCGGCCTGATTTTGAATTTCCTAAATAAGCAATTTTCGTGTGTCCGAGCGCTAGAAGGTGTCCGGTTAGTTGCTGGCTTCCATCCACATCATCATGATAGATAGAATAATTAAAATTTTCATTGGCTTTGTAATTCACAACAACAACCGGGAATCCATTTGCCAGCAACTGACGACCTTTATCAGCACTGAACGAAGAAGAACAGATGATAACACCATCGGTTCGTTGCTCCATCATGGTTTGAACGATGTTTTGTTCCCGAATTGGGTCGTATTGAGAAGCGGCAATGAAGAGAGAATATCCAGCTTGTTGGGCAGCATTTTCAATACCAAATAAAATTTCACTGAAGAATGGATCATCAATACTATTGACAATTACACCAATGACCTTGGTCTGGTTTGTTTTCAAAGATCGTGCTGCTGCACTGGGTTGGTATCCCATTTCCCGGGCTACTTTCCTAATTCGGGTAGTGGTCGCCTCAGAAATCAAAGAATTACCACCCAATGCTCTTGAGACAGTTGAGTGGGAAACCCCGGTTCTTTTTGCGATATCTTTGATTGTAATAGCCATGGGAAAACCTTCTGCACACGTGTGCACTAACTATGCATAGTTTACACAATTCAAAACAAATTGTCAATAGATAAATGAAAGAATACTTGCAAAAATTTTAAAAATGTTATATTATATTCACAATGAAAGAAAACTTTCATTAATGTGAAATCTGCAAGTTATCCGTATTATCTCAGGAGTACTTATGAAACCAGATATCGATGCAATTTTTTTGGATGTTGGCAATACCTTACGTATCGTTGTAGAGGACCCGGAATTTTCGGAGGCAGCAAAACAACAATTGCTTGACCTTCTGGATGTGAAAGAGGATCCTGACGTCTTTTTTGAAAAATTAGAAACTCGCTGGAAAGCACATCGCAAACGTTGTAAACAAACATTGATCGAAGCTTCTGAGCGCGAATTA
>JACZIY010000207.1 GCA_014860845.1 Anaerolineaceae bacterium | reverse complement strand
AGCATCAAAAAAATCAGCGGTTGAAACCCGGCTCGAACAGGAGGCTTGCACCAGTACTCCACCCGGGTTCAACACACCCAGCCCCAACCTTGTCAACTTTTGATAAGTAGCGATCGCCCGATCTATCTGACTCTGATTTTGGGCGAACATCGGTGGGTCCAGAATCACCAGGTCAAATTTTTGCTGGTTAATGGCTGCCTTTTGAAGATACGTGAATGCATCTGCCACCACAGTCTCATGCTGGCAGGCTTTTATCCCGGGTATATCCAGGTTGTAGTCAAAGTTGTGCCTTGCTGATTCTAACGCCAGCGGGTTCAGATCCACGCTCGTGACAGCTTTCGCCTTCCCCCGGGCAGCATACAAGGAAAATCCACCGTTGTAGGAGAAAATATTCAGCACGTTTTTCCCAGCAGCCAAACGCCCTACTCTTGCTCGATTTTCGCGCTGATCCAGATAAAAGCCGGTCTTGTGTCCACGAATTGGATCTGCTTCAAAAGTCAAGCCATTCTCACGGAACAACACCCGCTCCTCAATTGGCAACCCATCCAGGACAGCGCCGTCCGTGATCCCATATGTCGTCTCGACTTTTTCGGTGATATTGCGGCTCAAGCGGATCACCAAGGAGGTATAGCTGAACAGTTCCTGCAGACACTCCGCCATCCAACCCAGATAGCGAACCCAGGCAGCGCTGTAAATCTTGATCACGAAAACAGCCGCATAACGATCAATCACCAACCCGGGTAAGCCATCATTTTCCCCGAAAACCAGACGATATCCATCGGTATTCTGCGTATGCAGAACCTTTCTCAGCTCATATGCCGAGTGAATTTTCCTCGCAAACCAATCCCGATCTATCTCAGCTGGTTTGGAAAATTGCAGAATGCGGATGCGAATGATTGAATCAGAATCCCACAATCCCAGCGCCAGAAAATTCCTTTTCGAACCAAATATCACCGCCAGATCACCCGCTTCCCCTGCATGGCTCTGATACGTAATAGAATGATCGAAAATCCACGGATGTCGCTTGCGGATCATACTTTCTGCTGCTCCGGTCACGCGCACGGCAACATTTCGTCTGGGTTGGGATAATCTGTCGCTTTCCAAAGTTGAATTCATTCTTTCCATTATTGAAGAGAATCTTAAAAATATCAAATGATTCTCTTCTACAGTGATTCTAATCTCGTGAGATTTGTCATATAATTAATCATATCCAAATCTCAGGAGGAATATATGCGTTACGCAATAGCAGGCACAGTTTTACAAAGTCTCGAAATTCAGCTCGATCCTGGAGAATCGATGTTCACCGAATCCGGTGGGATGGCTTGGATGAGTGATGGAATTGATATGGACACCAATACCAAAGGTGGACTTATGTCAGGTCTTGGCAGAGCGCTTTCTGGCGAATCCTTATTCATGACCACCTACACCAGCCGCGTTCCCAACGGTATGATCACCTTCACGCCCGAAGCCCCTGGAAAAGTACTGCCAATCCAGCTTGCCCCAAACCAAATTTTAATCACGCAAAAAGATGCATTTATGTGCGCGCAGAGTTCTGTAAAACTCGAAATGCATTTTCGAAAGAAATTAGGCGCTGGATTATTTGGCGGTGAAGGCTTTATTCTGCAAAAACTCACCGGTCCCGGCATGGCTTTCCTGGAAATCCCCGGTGAAGTCAAAGAATACAATCTGGCACCCGGTCAGGTAATGAAAATCGATCCCGGTCATATTGCTGCCTTTGATCCAACTGTTAGCTACGACATCACCATGATGAAAGGTCTCAAGAATATCGTCTTCTCTGGCGAAGGCTTGTTTCTCGCTCTTGTGACCGGACCCGGGAGATTATGGTTGCAAACCATGCCCATTGCCAACCTGGCTGAAAAAATCAAGAAATATATACCTACCAAGAGCAGCTAATTTCCATCATCTGATCAAACTAATCAAAAAAGCTCTATGAACCTTTGTAGAGCTTTTTCATCATTTGATTCTTTCAGGTTTTTTTTGATATTTGAGATAATTTCATGTAAAATCAAAAATAAAAATCTGATCAAAGGATATCTATGTCAAAACATCTCGTGCTGGTTGCCGGAAATATTGGATCGGGGAAAACATCGCTGACTGAAAGGATCGGGTCACGATTACGCTGGCGCACAGCCTATGAATCGGTATCCGATAACCCCTACCTGCCTGATTTTTATGCCGATATGGCTAAATGGTCCTTTCATCTACAGGTCTTTTTCCTCGGCCACCGCGCAGAGCAACATCTCGAGATGGCCGACGATCCACGCTCGGCGATCATCGACCGCAGTATCTATGAAGATGCCTTCATTTTTGCGCGCGCCCTGCATGATATGGGTAATATCTCCGAACGCGATTATCGCACCTACCGAAAAATATTCGATCTAATCATTCGCAATTTACCAGCACCAGCTTTGCTGGTTTACTTGAATGCCCCGGTACCGGTATTGATCGAACGCATCCGCGCACGTGGGCGCAATATCGAAACTGGTATCAGTGAGGATTACCTCAAACGGCTTGAGTCCTATTATGAGGAGTGGGTCCAATCCTTCGATTTTTGCCCGGTGTTAACCATTCGCACGGATGACCTTGACTTTGTTCACAAACCCCGTCATCTGGAACTGGTCGTCGATCGCATTCAGGATAAATTGACCGGAAAAGAAGAAATGGTCTTCACCGAATGAATCAAAAAATGAAACCCACAAATTTGACTATTCCGGGTCGCAAAAAGCCATACGTGATGGCACATCGTGGTAACAATGTCCTTTGCCCGGAAAACACGATGGCGTCATTCAAACAATCCTTTCTCGATGGCGCTGATATACTCGAAACTGATCTTCAGGTCAGCAAGGATAATCAATTCATCTGCATCCACGATGGCAGCATCGATCGTACCACTGACGGAACCGGTCTGGTCTCAGATTA
>JACZIY010000206.1 GCA_014860845.1 Anaerolineaceae bacterium | reverse complement strand
GTCCTGAGCAGCTTTTTCATTTAAATCCAATATTGCTACACTGGCTCCCGCTTCAGCCAATGCTTTACATAAGGCAGCGCATAAAACGCCAGCTCCTCCGGTAACAACGGCAACTTGTTGGCTTAAATTTTTTTGGTTTCTTTGTGAATCATTCATTTTTGGACTCATTTCTATTCATTATCTGTCACAATAAAAAGCTATGAGGTGACGCAGGAAATGTCGTTCAATATTCTCAGCATATAATTCAGAGTTGTCCTTCAGTAATCTTATCAGACGGTCAAAAAATTGGAAACTTCCATCAGATGCTTTTTCTTTCAACACCGAGCCAAAAGTTACATGCAAAATTTCACGTGCATCAAAATTATCCAATAATCCAGGCAAATGATCAACATCAGAAACAATTGGAGCGCGGGAAAGCTGGGCTGAAATATGATAGCTAACTTTATCGGTCTCAAAGCGATTCCGACAAAAATCATAAATTTCCTTGAAAACGACAGGATCAAGGGCAGCAATTGTTCGCAAAGCTTCCAGATAGCTGGTACCAGCAGTTTTAAGATGAACCAATCCTCTGGTAGCCTTTGCTGCGATTTTGTATATACTGAATTTATCTGACCCGGAATGTAGACTAATTTTATACGGGCCAAATACGCGAGCAATGGCGGCATGACCTTTGATATCCTGTTCAAAATCAGTCAGATCTCCGATATAGTCAACACCTTTTTCAAACCTGCCTACAAATCGCGGAGCAAGGCTGATCCATTTGGCACCTAGGCGTCTGAGTTCGCTGGCGATGTAAACATGCTCAGCATGGGACGTGGGATTATCTGTTTCATCGACCGAGACTTCAAATTCAACCGTTCTTGCTCCTGCATTTTTTAATAGATATTGGTACATTTGATAAACATGCCAGACTGCTCTTCCATATTTCACCATAGACTTTAATAAAGTTTTCTCATCAAATGTTAAACTCAGATGTTCGGCAGTGATGATTTGATTCAGGAGTCCAGAATGTTCCATGTGTAACTCGGAAGGCAGATCTTTGGCGTAGTTACGTAGATTTTGTAAATCAGCATTTTCCGCTCGATTATCGACAAAGTCACCTGGGTCAACGGTGAAAAAAGAATATCCAGCTTTGAGACAGACATCGATATCATCGGTTGTTTTCAAATGATCCGCATCCGCTCCATAACCATCACGCCAATTTTCCTGGAAAACACCCCACATCGCATCATCGATCACCTGTTGTGGGGTGCGGCCGGTACGGGTATTTTCCCGAATGGATTGTTGCGTGAAAATCGGGGCAATTTTCCCGTTCATTTTCCGGATGGCACGAACATGTCCGGGGGTGGCCAGACCCAATCGATCTCCCATACCTGCGGAGGTTTTAAGACCCAGAGTGACCGGTTTTAACCATGGCAATTGCTTCCGTAAGGCTGCAGCATTTTGAGGTGTAAGATCCGCTGAAATCAAGGTTTGATCTTCTATTTGAAACCTTTTTCCTTCAAATGCAGCAAGACGAGAATCATCATGGTCAGACTGAATCATCAAGCGTAATCCGTTCTGGGTATTTGCGAGAGCGTACAGAATGCGATCGACTGAAACAACCGATTTTCTGATGAGTGTCGAGTCATTATTTGGGTGGATGGACGGGTCAGAATTCATTTTTTACCTTCTACTCTTGGTGTAGTTGTGGAGGATCGAACCAACAATCTTCCTTTTAATATCTTTACTTTGTGAGTGGAGTTGGAACTTTCAATTTTATGGCTTAATAAGTCCAGTAATAATCGGGCAGCTTCGTTTCCAATCGAGTATTTCGGTTGATCTAAAGTGGTCAAAGGGGGGTTAGTATATGCAGAGAACGTTATGTTGTCGAAGCCAGTTACAGAGAGATCATATGGAACCTTGATCCCTTTCAAATGACAGGCTTGCAATAAACCGATTGCCAGCATATCATTGAAGCACAAGATGGCTGTGGGTTGGTCAGGTAAGCCTAAAAAATATTCCAGACTTTCCACTCCCAGATTTGGTTCACTTCCCTGCACTTCATAAATTAAATCCGGATGGATTTCAATTCCTGCATTAACCATTTCAGTCTGAAAGCCATTTAAACGGTCTAGTGAGGTTCGCCCTGATTTGGAATTTCCCAAATAAGCGATTTTAGTGTGTCCTAATTCCAGCAGGTGTCGGGTCAATTGTCTGCTACCATCCACAACATCATGATAGATGGAATAATTAAAATTTTCATTGGCTTTGGAATTTACAACAACAACCGGGAAACCATTTGCCAGCAACTGACGACCTTTATCGGCACTGAACGAAGAAGAACAGATAATGACACCATCGGTGCGTTGCTCCATCATAGTATGAACGATGTTTTGTTCACGGATAGGATCGTATTGGGAAGCTGCAATAAAAAGACTATACCCAGCCTGTTGCGCTTCATTCTCAATACCAAATAAAATTTCACTGAAAAATGGATCATCAATACTATTAACGATGACGCCTATAACTTTAGTCTGGTTTGTTTTCAAAGATCGAGCTGCTGCACTGGGTTGGTAACCCATTTCCCTGGCTACTTTCTTAATTCTGGTTGTGGTTGCCTCAGAAATCAAAGAATTTCCGCCCAATGCCCTTGAGACTGTTGAGTGTGAAACCCCGGTTCTTTTTGCAATGTCTTTGATTGTAATAGCCATGGGAGATACCTTCTGCACACGTGTGCATTAACTATGCATAGTTTACACAATTCAAAATAAATTGTCAATAGAAAATGAAAGAATACTTGCAAAAAATTTAAAAATGTTATATTATAATCACAATGAAAGATAACTTTCATTAATGTGAATTCTGCAAGTTATCCGTATTATCTCAGGAGTAATTATGAAACCAGATATCGATGCAATTTTTTTGGATGCTGGCAATACCTTACGTATCGTTGTAGAGGACCCGGAATTTTCAGAGGCAGCAAAACAACAATTGCTTGACCTTCTGGATGTGAAAGAGGATCCTGACGTCTTTTTTGAAAAATTAGAAACTCGCTGGAAAGCACATCGCAAACGTTGTAAACAAACATTGATCGAAGCTTCTGAGCGCGAATTA
>JACZIY010000205.1 GCA_014860845.1 Anaerolineaceae bacterium | reverse complement strand
AATATCGACAATGTAGAAGGAATAAATTCAGAATTAATTAAATACAAAAAAGAGGAAAGTGCCGATGCCAGAACACTAAAGATTATTTGGAAAACTACATTTTGAAAAATCTTTTTTATCCAGTTCACATGAAATTCCACTACAAACAATTAATGTAAATTTTATTGATTATTTCAATTTAAGTCATGTGGCTATGGTCACGGTTGATTCACATTAAATTATGCCATTTTCTTTTGCGATGAGAACTGCATGCATTCTATCCCGTGCATCTAATTTATTAAATATACTTGTCAGGTGGTTTTTCACAGTACCTTCAGCAATTACTAATGATAATGCGATTTCTTTATTACTCATTCCAGAAGCTACCATCTTTAGTATCTCCAATTCACGTCTGGATAAATTCTCATATTGGGTACTTGCTTCAATTTTTGGAGTTCTTGGCAACCTGGTGAATTCCGCCATCACTTTTGCGGTAATTGATGGAAGTAAATAATACTCTCCTTTGAATGCTGTTCGAATAGCCTCAAACAGTTTTTCAGGTGATACATCTTTTAATAAGTAACCTACTGCACCAGCATGAAGAGCATTGAAAACGAGATCATCTTCATCAAAAGTAGTAAGTACAATTATTTTCATACCTGGATGCTGTTGGAGGATTCTCTTCGTGGCTTCAACTCCACCAATACCTGGCATTCGTAAATCCATTAAAATGACTTCTGGTAAGAACTTAGTGGCAGCTAAAATTGCTTCTTCACCAGAACTTGATTGACTCACTACATCAAAGTCATTTTTGATCGATAATAATGTCAATAATCCTTCCCGGAATAATTCCTGGTCATCAACGATTAATATTTTAATTTTTTTGATCATATGGCAACTCGATTTCTATTCTAAAGCCTTTTTGGGGAAAAGTTTGTAAATTAATTGTTCCATTAAGGAGTTCAATTCGCTCAATAAGACCTTGTATTCCATAACCTGAACGAAATTCACTCATGCCAACACCATCATCAAATATGGTTAAAGACAAATTTTCAATATTTGTATAATCTATCTGACAAAAATAATTTTCAGCTTTTGAATATTTACATGTATTATTTACAGTTTCCTGAACGATTCGATAAATTGTAGACTTAAGTGTTTCATGTAAAACTTTCTCATCTCCATATATTTCTAAATGAGATCGAATTCCAATCCAATCACAAGGTCTCATAGCACGATCTAGAGCATCCATTATCGTTTCTTTTTCGTTTTGATCATAGCGCAATGTGGATACTGAACGACGGACATCGATTAATGCAATTTGCGATTGTGATCTTGCTTTTTCAATGGATTCTTTTGCTTTGCCTGGGTTCTCGTCAATAATAGCCTGTGCAGCTTGTAATTGCATGTGAATCGTCGTTAAGTAATGACCCAAACCATCATGGATTTCTCTGGCTATTCTGTTACGTTCTTTTATCACAGTTAATTGTTCCACTTCATTTGCATATGATCTAAGTTTTTCATTTACATCTTCAAGTTCTAAAACTAATCTTTCGACTTCTCTCTTTGATCGTTCTTCATCAATAGCCATTTGAGTAAAAACCATTATATAGATCAAACCTGCCAGAATCGTTGGAAGGGAAGACCAAACATCACTTAAGTTACCAGCGTATTGTTGAACAGCCCATACATAACCTAAGACAATTGAAAAATTTACAAGATATAACCAATACCCTGGAGCCAAAACCACTGCATGGCCTGCTAAGGGAAGCAATAATATAGCTGAAAATCCAGATCCTTTTCCCAGGTAAACGATAATGGATCCAATTGGTATTTGAACAAGAAAATATAAAAGAACCCAGTTTGGTGTTTTTTGTTTTGAAGCAAAATTATATCCGTAGATACCAATTGCAATGTAGGCAATCCCTAATACAACCATAATTAAAAGTTGAACTAAATTCGTTTCCTTTAGCGAACTAAACATAGCGAAGTAAGAAGCCAAAACAACCACTGCAAATGCCAGATCAGCACTCCCCTTGAATTGAAAATCAGGTTTTGAATTTTGGGTATTAAATTTATCTTTCATAGGTAGAGTAATTATAATTCAATAAATAGAATAATTGGCTACGCGCAATTAAAAACAATAGAGTAATCGAAAAATTCACTCTATTGTTTTTAATTTGAGCTTGGTCTTACTTAATTAAACAATCCGTTCTCTTATTTTTGAACTGACATAGTCCATTGATGCAACAACAACAGCGATAGCTAACATTTGTACTGATGCGGCACGATAACTCAGGAGATTGATGTTTTGTTGTAGTAAGAAACCAATACCACCACCACCAACAAATCCGATAATCGTTGACATTCTGACATTGATATCCCAACGATACATGGTAAATGAAATGTAAGGCGGGATAATCTGTGGAATGACTGCGTAAACAATTGTCTGCAATTTATTTGCACCTGTTGCTTGAATTGCTTCAAGTGGACCATCATCAATACTTTCAACTTGTTCTGAGTACAATTTAGCCAATGCAGCTATAGTATGGAGCGCCAAGGCTAGAGAACCTGCAAATGGGCCAATACCCACCCAAATTACTGCAATAATAGCCATAACCAGAGGCTCTATTGAACGCAATGCATTTAAGATCGTTCTTGTGACAGTATAGATGATAAATCCGGTCGGTAATGGATGTTTAGGTTCAGCGATGACTGCCAAAATAAATCCAGCTAAACCACCAATTATTACTGGGTAATATAAAGAAATATTTGGATTATTGAATTGGTAAAACCAATTAATTACTGCCATAACCAAGGCGAATAAAATTGCACCCGCAACAGTACTTAGT
>JACZIY010000204.1 GCA_014860845.1 Anaerolineaceae bacterium | reverse complement strand
GAAGAAAAAGCGAAGCAAGAAGAACTCACCCATCAACTGCGAATAACCCATGACCAACTTCACCAGATCAGTTTAACGGATGAACTGACTGGGCTTCGAAATCGACGTTATCTCAACGCTACCGTTCATGAACATGTGGCTCAAGTACTAAGGAGTTATCACAAATTCGATCAGGGATCAGAAAAAATCAATCCAAATAATAATGACATTTTGTTCATTATGGTGGATCTGGATCATTTCAAAGTAGTAAACGATACCTACGGCCATGTCGCTGGAGATCAAATTCTCAAACAGGTGAGTCATTTGCTGAAATAATCCTGCCGCGATACAGATACCATAATCCGCTGGGGTGGCGAAGAATTTTTAGTGGTTTCTAAAAATGTGTGCCACGAAAACTACACAATTCTCCTTGAACGTATACGACAGGCTGTGGAAAAAAAACAATTCGATATTGGTAAGGAATCACCGGTTCAGCTTACTTGTTCAATTGGCGCTGCAGCATTCCCTTTTCTCACAAACTATCCGGAAATGCTGAGTTGGGACAGGATCGTGGAGGTAGCAGATGCTTGTCTATATGCCGTGAAGCGTTCAGGGCGCAATGCCTGGATAGCAATCAATTCCACAGATCTCGCCAGCAGTAATGACATCAAGCATGATCTTGCCAAAGATCTGCCTGGCCTCATTAATGATGGCAAACTAGAAATTATAACAAGCCTCAAGGAAAATATCGTTGTTTGCTGGGCTTATTGACGGCTGACGAATAATTGTCATAACAAAGTCGTTTCACACCGCTCCCGCTGACCATCGCAGACAGCTACAGCAAATTCGTTTTCAGCACCAAAGCTCTGTATGGCGAGCGTTGGTACCAAACGATGATGGAGTTCCGTAAAGTATTCAGAAAATATGGTCTACCCGGCAGATTCATACCGACAATGGCCGGCCGTTTGGTGCGGTCCAGACAATCAAGCGGCAGACCAGGCTGGCCGTCTGGCTTATCGAACAGGGAATCGAGCCAGTCTATTCGGATCCAGCCCACCCCGAGCAGAACGGCCGCCATGAACGAATGCATCGAGAATTGAAAGCTGAAGCAACCCGGCCACCGGGCCACGATTTACGCACGCAACAGCGAAAACTCAATGAATTCGTAAAGCAATACAATTATGATCTTCCACATGCGGCGCTGGGATTGGAGACACCTGGATCAGTACACGTGACGTCACGGCGTGTCTACCAGGAAAAGTTCAGGGAGCGGGATTACCCGGTGAGCTGCCAGGACAGAAGGGTTACGAAAAATGGTGCATTACGGTGGCGATCGACCAAGTGGGTCATGGTATCGACGGCATTAATTGACAAACATGTTGGACTGGAAGATATCGGTGAGGGAATATGGAGAGTGTATTATCGGCAAAAGTTGTTAGGATACTTTGAAGAAAAGAGCCATCGAATCCAGAATGAAAAAGGCCGGTTAAAGAGAAACTATGTGTAAGCGATGTGGTGACATAGTTGTAAACGATGTCCAGTACTGAAAAAAAATTCTAAATAACCACGCAAGATCAAAATTTTACGATGTTATTTCAGAAACGCCTGCGAAATATGCAAGATCGCCTTCGTAACTCTGGCTGGCGAATTCAATGGATTCCATGGTGGGAGCCAGGTAAACCCGAAATCATAAAGCCCCAAAATCCACTTCCTTTTATCGGTGTAGTAATATTTATTGGGGTGTTTTTCTGGAATAATTATTCGTTTTTTGAAGTAACCCTAACGGTGAGCCAAATAATTGCTATTGCTGTTTCTGGTTTAGGGATCTCAATGATCGGCGTTATTTGTTCTGCTTTTCAACTTCAGTCTGGATGGAAGCGAATTGATGCTCAGTGCATTGATCGAGAGATCAGTGAATATGAAAAGGAACCTGGAGTCATAACCTCTTCTTGGGGATACAGATTGATTTGTGTATTTAGTTTAGATGGGAAAGAATACCAAGTCACTCCAGAACCTTCAACTTTGGTAAGTTTCCACTCCAAACAACAAGTAGAAAAATATCTGAACGAGAAAATCAAACAAAACGGTTATTGTAAGCTATGGGTTAATCCAAAGAATCCGTTTCAGACTGTATTTTATAAAAGAAAATGGTGGCTGTAATTTCAGTGATCATTTTTAGTTGTCGATATAAAGTTTTTCATAAGAATCTGCTAAACAAACCATTCCACTGGATTTCGCAAACAGCTGCGAAACCAGTGAATTGCACGTTGTCCCCGCTGCGCGGGAACAACGCCCAGGATCATGAGAGCGCCACCGCTACAAAATTCTGGGAATTCGACAAACTCAGGGACAACAAACGGATTCAGGCAGACGCATAATACGCGCTCATGATCCTGGCGTTGTGTGAGTAAAAAAGAAATAAGCATGATATTCGAATCTAATCACAGATATAGTTTATCAATATTCTTCTCAAGTTTTCTTATCCTTATTTGCTCATCGATTTCAATTTTCCATTTGTTGAATGATGAGTTTTTAAACTCAATCTTATTTGCAGTTGTCCCGTTTGTGTTGGCAGTTGGATATTTATTTATAATTCCAAGAGAAATTTCAATTACTGATCAATACATCAATTATAGAACCATACTCCTGCTGAGATCGATACCAAAAGAATCAATCAAATCTGTTAAAGAAACTTACAGCACAAAATCAATGATATGGTACTCAGGAGATAAAAACAGGGCTCATATGTTATGCTCGGTCAGATATGGCAAATTCCCATTAGCATTTTTTCTAATACATAGTGGAATATCCAATTATAAAAAAGCAGCAGAAATACTTAAAAATATTAAAAATACACACAACCAGGCGTT
>JACZIY010000203.1 GCA_014860845.1 Anaerolineaceae bacterium | reverse complement strand
GCATGGGTTTTGTCCGTTATGAAAACAAATTTTTGATATTTGGTGGTGTCAGTGAAAATTCAGTTTCTGACAAGTTATACATCTACGATTTAGATTTAGATTCCTGGACGGAAGGCGCAAAAATCCCCGTTGCTTTGAAAGATATTCAGGCAGCTATGTTGGGTGAAAAAATATATCTTCCCGGTGGAATGAATGATAACAATGAAATCAATTCGGGATTATTGATCTATAATCCACGGGACAATACCTGGGAAGAAGGTGCCGATTTACCCATTCCAATCAGTGGTTATGCATTGGTGCCATATGAAGGAAAAATTTATTTGTTTGGGGGCTTTGATGGAAAAAATTATCTGGATAGCATTTATGTGTTTGATCCTGGAATTAACGAGTGGATCCTGTTCGGCAGTATGGAAACAACCAGCGCCTATTCTTCCGCGGTTGTATTGGGTGGTCAGATCCATTTGATGGGTGGAATGAATAAGTCAGGTGTATTAATTGACCATAATGTGTACTATCCTCAAAGAGAAATGTCTGGAGAAAAAGCCTGGGAAGATGCAGCCATCTTGCCTGAAGCCCGATATGGGATGAATTCAATCGTTCTGGCTGATATGGTTTACATTGCTGGTGGAAAAAATTCCAAAGAAGAATTATTGCCCGTGATCCAATATTTACCACCCAGGGACGCATGGTTAGAAGTTGAAACCCCACCGAATGAAATCGGATTCTTACCTGCTGTTCTACCTTATGAAACCCGACTTTATATTCTGGGGGGATTGAATTCTAAAGGATACACAAATCAATCCTTGGTATATCAAGCAGTTTATACAATACTTGTTCCAGTTATTCAAAAAGATTGATGGAAAATTAATGAAAAAACTGATCAAATGATCAGTTTTTTAGGAGCGGGAGACGGGATTCGAACCCGCGAATGTTAGCTTGGAAGGCTAATGCCTTACCACTTGGCGACTCCCGCACAACGTTGGCTATTATACCACTGTTGATTTCGTTGTGAAGGCTGTTTTGAAATAAATTTGTGATTTTTACTCATCATAAGGTTGCACAACCAATAGATACGTCAATGCTCTTTTATCAGAATCGCCATCACGAACACAAAAACTATCATAACGGGCAGGTAAATATGGAGCTGTGAAAGTAGATGTTGAATTTTGTCCTGCACTGGCACTGGCTTTAGCCAGGATGTTCTTTGGATCCTGATCTTCAAAATTTCCCTCGATGGGTTTAAAAATTAGGTACCAGGTAATGTCAAATTCGCTCTCGTTGCTCAATTTAATATCA
>JACZIY010000202.1 GCA_014860845.1 Anaerolineaceae bacterium | reverse complement strand
GTTTTGTAAAATTCCTTACGAACCGTGGAATTTAGTTCCACCATTGGACTGTTAAAAGATCCTCCACGCATGACACGAGTATCACCAGAAGTTGGACCTTGGGGGTTGCTGACGGACTCTGATGGATACTTTCTATACCGATCGCTAACCCATTCCCAAACATTGCCCGCCATATCAAAAACCCCATAAACGCTTTTCCCTTCCGAGAAGGAACCTACAGGTGCTGTATATGGAAAGCCATCATTAATGGATTCCTCTGCCCAATCAAAATTAGAACTACTATCTGCAAAGTTTGCCTGGTTGCCAGTTGGCAAATTATTTCCCCAAGGGTATATGTATCCTTCCGTTCCCCGGGCAGCTTTTTCCCACTCTGCTTCTGTTGGAAGTCTTCTACCAGCCCAAGCACAATAGGCATTTGCCTGGTCCCAATCAACAAAGATTACCGGATAGTCGTTAAATTTGGGATTAGTATAATAGCTCTCTCTGGTTTCTGAACCAAATTCGGGAGGCGGTGTACAACCATCTTCTGAGACACACTTTTGATACATGGCATTCGTTATTGTTGTCTGATCTATCCAATAACTATCCAGATTGACGCTATGAGCTTTGTTAAAAAAGTCATACGCTTCATCCGACCCCATCATGAACTCTCCTTTGGGTACAAAAACCATGGTCATACCATCCTTGGTAGAAACCATAGTTGAACCCTGCCCATTGTTTGAACAAGCTGTAAGCACGAATAGAATGAAAATCGCACTAATAAAAATAATTGAGATAAACGGCTTTTTAAACAAGATTTTGCTCCTTTGAAAAAAAATTGAGTTTAGAAAGAACCCAATTACCGTGTGGCATTAGTAACACATAAGGATCTCGATTATTGAGAATTTCGATAGCCACAACTCTGACGGAGCGTTAATGAAATGGGAAGTGTGATTTGTTTTTGTTGAGGTTCTTCTTTCTTAATCAATTTTTGTAATAATTGCATGGCTGTGCGGCCTAATTCATGAGAAGGGGCAGCAATGGTTGTGAGGGCTGGAGTGATCAATTGTGCCAGGGGGATATCGTTAAATCCTATGACAGAAATGTCAGTGGGGATCGCTAATCCGGCTTGCTTGATGGCTTGCATAGCACCAATCGCCAGAGTATCGGAGATGGCAAAGATTGCAGTTGGCGGGTTGTTTAACGTTAATAATGTTCGTGCTCCTGCTTCACCATCCATCATGCTAAACCCTGGGACCTTTGCCACTAGATCTCTTTGAGTAGGGATCCCGGCCGCTTCCAGTGCGCTGAAGAATCCGGAATTAACCGCCAATACATTAGTGGCATCAACGGAAAAAGTGATCAACCCGATGGCTTTATGCCCTAACGAAATAAGATGCTTTGCTGCTTGATATCCGGCTGATTCAAGATCCAGATTGACTGAATAGCCATGCGTATACGGCCAATCAATGGTGACATAGGGCGGCCCCTTATATGGCAGACCTTCCGGTTTGGAGGATAAGATTACCTCATCAATGTTGTGAGAGACAACCAGAATGCCATCCACGCCTTTGGCAGACAGCCGGGCAAATTCGCGCCAGGCATTTTGTGGGTCATCATGGGTATTGCAAAGCATCAGGAGGGATTGATCTTCCTCCACCACTTCTTCGATACCCTGTAAGACAGCATGATAAAAAGGATTGCTCCAGGTAGGTATGATTACGCCAATGGTATTGGTAGGCTGGGTGTCGGCTAACCTGGCTAATTGGAAGAGATCAACTGCCAGCACGTGTGTGCCACGTCCTGGCCGGGTTTCCACCAGGCCGTTTTTTTCCAGTTTATGGTAGGCACTTCTGACGGTATGCAAGTTGATCCCAAAACGCTCTGCCATTTCGTAAATGTTTGGGAGTTGATCACCCGCCTGCAATTTGCCATTAATGATCAGCCAGGAAATTTGATGTTTGAGTTGTTGGGCGATGGTGGTATCGTGTTGCGGATTGATTTGAATGAAATCATATATATCCATTTGTTATATAGTAC
>JACZIY010000023.1 GCA_014860845.1 Anaerolineaceae bacterium | reverse complement strand
ATTCGGTTTGAAATTACGCAAAACACCCAAAGAAGAAATCAAACGTCGTGTGGAGGAAGCAGGAGAGATCTTAGGGATCGAAGCACTTCTAAAACGTAAACCAAGAGAACTCTCTGGTGGTCAGCGACAACGTGTGGCAGTCGGACGGGCAATTGTTCGTGAACCGAAAGTCTTCTTATTTGACGAACCTCTGTCAAACCTGGATGCAAAATTACGCGTTCAGACACGTGCTCAGATCAGCAAACTGCATCAGAATTTGCAGACAACTTTTATTTATGTAACACACGATCAGACCGAGGCCATGACCATGGCAACTCGTATTGCGGTCATGAATAAAGGTCTTTTACAACAATTGGACACCCCTCAAATGCTTTATGATTATCCAGCCAACCTTTTTGTGGCCGGATTTATTGGTTCACCAGCCATGAATTTCTTCTCTGCAAAACTTCGCAAAGATGGAAACAATTTGATGGTGGATGCAGGTGCATTTGTTGTCAAAGTTCCTGAGGCTAAAGCTGGTACATTCATGCATCTTGTAGACAAAGAGGTAATTTTTGGTATTCGTCCAGAAGATATTCACAACCCACTGTTTGTACCACAAGACGTATCAGCTGCAGAGATTCCAGCAAAGGTAGACTTCACCGAGTTAATGGGTAATGAGATTTATCTTTACCTGGTTTCTGGTGAGCATAATTTTGTTGGACGTGTAGATCCTCGCACTCGATTCCATATGGGAGATGATGTCAAACTGGCGATCAATATGGATAACTTCCACATTTTTGATCCGTCAGCTGATCGAGAAAATCCCCCAGCCGTGCGCTAAAAATAATTCAATCAAGATCAGACAGCGTGGGAATCAACCCCACGCTGTTCTTTTTTGTAACGATAAATTAGGAAACTAGCCAGTAGTAATAAGAGAAGACCTGCGCCATCAAAATAAATGAATCGTTTGATGGAACTAGCCAGGTGGGGAAAATCATGAGGGGAAAACCGGTAGAGCAGGGCTGTTTCACCGATTACACCGAATGTCTGCATGATCGTTGCCTGCAGCAAGGAAATTCTATTTTTAATTGGATTCCATAATGCGAAGGCATAAGGTACATTCCACATGATAAATAGCAATCCCACACCGGCTACGGAAATTTCCCCTGGAATGCCAGATAATTCATAGGCAGAAGTGTATTTTTCAGGATTGAAATAAAAATCAATACCTGCCTGAATATTGATCGTAAAAACAATACCAATCAGAACACTGGCAATTATTCGTAATTTATTTTGGAGAATCATATTCTGATTATAAACAAAATTTAACTAATAACTGATCAACAAGATACTAAAAAATCGAGGAATTTTTGGTTCCTCGATTTTTGATGGTTATTTCAGGTATTTATCAAACCAGCCCGCAATTTCATTCAGCCGGACTATCCGGCGGTCTGTTCTCCCACCTCTGGATAATCCATGCGGCTCATCCGGGAAGATAACAAATTTTGTATCGACTCCTAATTTTTTCAGTGCAACAAACGCCTGTTGTCCCTGCTCCAGAGGGCAGCGGAAATCCTGTTCACTGTGGATGATTAAGGTGGGTGTTTTTGCTGCTCCCATATGTTTCAGGGGTGAATTTTCCCAGAGGGTTTCAATATTCTCATAAGGTGGTTGATTTCCAAATATTTCCTGGAAAGCCCAATTGAAATCACTGGATCCCCACATGCTGATTAAATTACTGAC
>JACZIY010000201.1 GCA_014860845.1 Anaerolineaceae bacterium | reverse complement strand
GATCTTAAGAAACTGTTAGCGTACACCACAGTCTCTTCCCTGGGTGGGATGGTCTTTTTACTGGGGCTAGGCACACCTCTGGCTGTCAAATCAGCGATGCTTTTCCTGCTGGCACATGCTTTGTATAAAGGTACACTCTTCCTGGTGGCAGGGGGAGTAGACCACTCAGCAGGTAGTCGCGATATCCGTAAATTGGGAAAACTGGCAAAACTAATGCCGTTTACCGCGTTGGCTGCTGGATTGGCGGCGCTGTCCATGGCTGGCTTACCGCCATTCATTGGCTTTATCAAGAAAGAATATTTCTACGAGAGCACCCTGTATTATCCCTTCCTGCCCTATATATTAACAGGATTGGCTGTTGTGGCAAATGTTGCCAATGTGGCTGTGGCAGGTTGGGTGGGCATTCGTCCTTTCTGGCAACAACCAGAACAAATAGATGAGGATTTGCATCCCCATAAAGAATCCGTATGGTTGTGGATTCCTCCCATGGTACTGGCTATCACGGGATTATTGATGGGAATATTCTCACAAGCTGCTGCCCAAACCTGGGTGGCAGCAGCTACCTCGTCAGTTTTACAGGAAATTACCAAAGTGAAATTCTCACTTTGGCATGGTATCACACCCATGCTGCTTCTGAGTATGCTGACATTAATGATCGGTGTTGTTGTCTACCTTTCTTCCCGAATCCTCATCCCCTGGCTGGGTGCTATCTGGAAGAAACTCAGCTTTCTTGGGCCTAACACATTCTACAGCCGTTCCATGCGGGCTTTCCTGTCTGTGGCTGGCTGGCAAACGAGATTATTGCAAAGTGGTTACTTGCGTTATTACATCATCACCATTATTGTGACCACGGTGACGTTGGCAATCATCACCCTTTCAACCCGTTATGGCAGTTTACCCATCCCGCGATGGACCCAACCTCGTTTTTATGATGTCATTTTTATTGTGATCATTATCACATCAGCCATTCTGGTCACTCGTGCTGAATCACGATTGGCAACAATCACCCTTTTGGGAGCGATCGGCTTTTCCATTGCTATCCTCTTCCTTTTATATAGCGGGCCTGACCTGGCTATGGTGCAGTTTGCTATTGAAACGCTGACCGTCATCCTGTTTGTACTGGTGATTTACCAGCTACCGAAATATACCAAAAGCAACTATCCAGTCCATGCAAACTTATTGAATATCATCGTTTCAGTGGCAGGTGGCATCCTGATGGCCGGCCTCATGCTGCTCACCTCTGCCATTCCTTCCAATTCGACTCTGGCTCCTTACTTCATGGAGAACAGCCTTACATTGGCAAAAGGTCGCAATGTAGTCAATGTGATCCTGGTTGACTTTCGAGGATTTGATACCCTGGGAGAGATCACCGTTTTGATGATCGCAGCTATTGGGGTGTTCGCCCTGTTAGGTTTGAAAAAAGGCAGTAAACGAGGGGGAAACAGCTAAGATGCAACGTTCCATCATCCTTCCCGTCGCTACTCGTTTCTTGATGCCACTCATGCTGGTCTTCTCCATCTTTCTATTATTACGGGGACATAATGAGGTGGGTGGTGGTTTTGTGGGGGGTCTGGTAGCCGCCAGTGCATTAATGTTGTATGCTATTTCAACTTCTCCCAGCGCACTCTGGAAACTATTGCCGCTCGATCCGCGTTTTATTGCCGGAATTGGCTTAATAATTTCCCTGTTCTCCGGTTTTATTCCATTATTGTATGAAAAACCCTTCATGACTGGCATGTGGATTGAGACACCATTGCCTGTGGTGGGTAAAATTGGCACACCAACTCTATTTGATCTGGGTGTCTATATTTTGGTAATTGGGGTGGTGGTCTGGATCTTGTTAGAATTTGCGGAGGATGAGTAAGATGCTAATCTTGATGGCCATCGCCGCAGGGGTTTTATTTGCAGCAGGAATATACATGATCTTGCGGCGCAGCATGGTGAAAGTCCTGGTGGGGATTCTTCTATTGGGGTATGCTGCCAACCTGCTCTTGTTCAATTCTGCGCCATTGACGCGCGGAGCCCCGCCATTAATCGATCCGGCAAATGGGGTACCTGCCGAATATGCCGACCCTGTTCCCCAGGCATTGATTTTGACTGCCATTGTGATCAGTTTTGGCGTGACAGCTTTTGCCGTGGTGTTAATCCGGAGAGTGTATGCAGTAACCGGCACCGGTGATCTGGATAACATGCATTGCACGGACATTCCCTGTGAATCTGAGGAAATACTGAGTGATCTGGAGGATGAAATCAAATGATCATCTATCCAATCCTCATTCCGCTGGTATTTGCTATCTTTACGGTTTTTTTCTGGGAGAACCAACGGGTGAAACGTGCCCTGTCCATTATCAGCACGGGCTTATTAATGATCGTGAACATCTATATCTTCTTCCAGGTTTATCGGGAAGGCATTCAGGTTGTCCAGGTGGGTGATTGGCCAGCACCTTTTGGCATTTCTCTGGTGGTCGATCTTTTCAGCGCCATTATGTTATTAACGACATCCATTGTCGCTTTCTTACTGGCGATCTATAGTTTCAGCGGTATCGATCTGGCACGCCGAAAATATGGATACTTTCCACTCTTCCAATTTTTATTGATGGGTGTGAATGGCTCGCTCTGCGCGGGAGATCTTTTTAACCTGTACGTCTGGTTTGAGGTTATGTTGATGTCCTCTTTTGTATTGATCGCTCTGGGTGGAGAACGCACGCAAATTGAAGGGGCGGTCAAATACGTAATTATTAACTTGCTGGCATCAACAATATTCCTTTCAGCCATTGGATTGACCTATAATCTGGCCGGTACGCTTAATATGGCGGATCTGGCATTACGCCTGCAGGCAGTCCAATCTTCCGGACAGGTAACCGTGATTGCCATTCTCTTCCTGGTGGCATTCGGGATCAAGTCGGCGATTTTTCCCCTGTTCTTCTGGCTTCCGGCTTCCTACCACACGCCACCCATTACAATAACAGCCCTTTTTTCAGCTTTACTGACGAAAGTTGGGATGTATACACTGATACGCTTCTTTACTTTGTTATTCCCGTTTGAAAGTGAATATACCCACACCATCATTTTAATCTCTGCAGGGTTCACCATGCTGACCGGTGTGTTGGGTGCTGCTTCTCAGACGGATTTACGGCGCTTGCTTTCTTTTCATATCATCAGCCAGATCGGTTATATTTTCATGGGTCTGGGTCTATTCACCGAATATGCCATCGCAGCCAGCATCTATTTCCTGGTTCATATTATTCTGGCAAAGACTGCGCTCTTTCTCTCAGCCGGAATGGTCGAATCCATAC
>JACZIY010000200.1 GCA_014860845.1 Anaerolineaceae bacterium | reverse complement strand
TACTTCTCCTTAATTCATGAACGATTTCCAATGGATTGAATAACATACCAGGTCTTTGACCTGTCTTCCGCACTTGGCTGGGGGTGGTTTGGAACAGTTGTTTGAAAGCTTTGGAAAAGGCAGCGGGTGTCTGATATCCAGATTGTAGCGCGATATCTGTGATAGATTGCTGGCTGTTGATCAGAGCATCCAGCGCTCTACCCATGCGCAATCGCTGAATAAAGTCCCCCAAAGTCTCACCTACAAACGCATGAAAGATGCGATGTACATGGAACGGAGAATAACCTGCCACACTTGCCAGTTCTTCCAATGTCATACGTTGTTCCAAATGCTCCTGGACGTATAGAATCATCTCATTGATGCGCATCTGAGCTATCATCTGGTTACGATCCATCGCGTGGTGTGGTCTCATCTCTGCCGGTATGTTCTTATTAAACCTGATAATTCTTATTCCTGCTATTCCAATCTTGCTGGATTGAGAGAAATCTAGGGTATCTTCTACTGCCAAATCTTCCTGAATACCGCAATCACATCATGCTTATACAATATATTGTATAATGAGAATTCAATTCCTCCTTTTATCGTTAGGATCTAAAATGGAAGAAAATCGACATTCATTTCGGTTTATTTCGAAATCTACACGAAGTTTTGTGAAATATTCGCGTAAATCAGAGAATTTTTCATTCTTTCGGTTCCTCCATGGTTATATTTATGGCCGCTGGCCACACCTTTACATCGGCATTGGGAAAGGTGATCACCCAATTATCAAACCCTTTCTACCTTTTATTTCATTTCTGACGAAAATAAATCCCTTCAAAAAACAGTCCAGTGATCAACATTCTGTCAACCTTGCCAGCCATACCGTTGCCGACGGGTATCATGGGAAAGCCATCCCATTACAAACTGCTCGTGAATTGATCATGATTAATGAACCCATCAACAAACCGGATCTGGAATATGTGGTGCCTTATACAAAGGCAAGAGCCATTATCTTAGAAAATCCCGATCATATTGTTGCCCTGGATTGTCCTTGTAGAGCATCCAAGGATGAACATTGTTCCCCGATTGATGTCTGTCTGGTTGTAGGGGAACCATTCGCCAGTTTTATCAACGAACATCAACCTCAAAAATCGCGCTGGATTACACAGAAAGAAGCCGTCAGAATTCTGGAGGAAGAAGATGCTCGTGGGCATGTACACCATATGTTCTTCAAGGATGCGATGCTAGGCCGTTATTACGCCATTTGTAACTGTTGTAGCTGCTGTTGTGGCGCTATGAAAGCTCATCAAAACCACATCCCGATGCTGGCATCATCTGGTTATGTTGCTCAAATTGACCATGATTTGTGTATGGATTGCGGGACCTGTCATGATTATTGTCAATTTTCAGCGTTAGGTTTTGATGATCATTACAACTCATTTATAGATTTTGAACAGTGTATGGGATGTGGTGTTTGTGTTTCTAAATGTCCTGAAGGAGCTATATCTCTTGTTTTGGAACCCACGAAAGGCGTTCCATTAGAAATCAGTCAATTAATCTAACATTTGGAAAATGTACAATCTTTTAATGTAGATTAATTTGATTTATTAAAATCATTAATTATAATAATTCTAAATAAGGAATTATTATTGAAATCAAATCCCCCATAAATCATCCGGATGTCAGATTTGATGAATTGATTACTGGTTTGAAAAACCAAGGTTACCGGATGACACCCCAAAGGCTTGAATTGGTTCGGATCATTGCAGCCAGTAATGGACACCCCAGTGCTGCACAGATCTATGAAACCATTAAACATCAATTTCCATCCATGAGTCAGGCAACGGATTACAATACATTAGGACTGCTTAAGGATTTGAATCAAATTCTGGAAATCGATTTACATGGGGACAGTCATTATGATGGCAATCGTCCCGAACCTCACCCCCACATCATATGTACTGAGTGTAATCAAATCGTAGATGGTGATTTTGACCTGGATGTTGAAACGATTCAACGATTAGAAGAAAATTCTCGGTTTGAGATCATACGATCCCAATTTGCATTTTATGGTCTTTGTCCAAACTGCAAATCGAAAAGGTCAGGACATCTTGATCAATGACATAAGATACCTTGCCTTTGAATTGCTGCATATATAAATAAATTATTGAGGAGGAAATAAATGAGTGATAATAGCAAGTGTCCAGTAACTGGAAAAATGGGTAGTACAGCTGCGCATCAAGGTTCATCAAACCGTGATTGGTGGCCTAACCAGCTTAAATTGAATATTCTTCATCAACATGCACCAGCTTCCAATCCATTGGGAGCGGATTTTGACTATGCAGAAGAGTTCAAAAAGCTTGATTATCCAGCGTTGAAAAAAGATTTAGCCGACCTGATGACAAACTCACAGGAATGGTGGCCAGCTGATTGGGGTCACTATGGTGGACTGATGATCCGCATGGCCTGGCACAGTGCAGGCACCTATCGCACCGCAGATGGGCGTGGTGGTGGCGGAACAGGTAATCAGCGTTTTGCACCTCTCAACAGTTGGCCGGATAATGTCAACCTGGACAAGGCCCGTCGGTTGCTTTGGCCGATCAAACAGAAATATGGCAACAAAATTTCCTGGGCTGATTTGATGATTCTGGCTGGCAATGTTGCTTTAGAGTCGATGGGTTTCAAGACATTTGGTTTTGGAGGTGGGCGTGCAGATATCTGGCAGCCGGAAGAAGATATTTATTGGGGATCAGAAACCGAATGGTTGGGTGATAAACGCTATACGGGTGATCGTGAGTTAGAGAATCCCCTAGCTGCAGTTCAAATGGGATTAATCTATGTTAACCCGGAAGGTCCCAATGGGAATCCTGATCCTGTGGCATCAGGATTCGATGTGCGTGAGACTTTCGCTCGTATGGCTATGAACGACGAAGAAACTGTCGCGCTAGTAGCCGGTGGACATACTTTTGGGAAAACGCATGGTGCAGGTGACCCAACGCTCGTTGGCCCCGCACCTGAGGGTGCATCGCTCGAATTGCAGGGTTTAGGTTGGGCGAATAGCCTGGGCACTGGTGTAGGAGTGCACACTACCTCCAGTGGCATCGAAGGTGCCTGGAAACCTAACCCAACCAAGTGGGATATGGGTTACTTTGATATGCTTTTCGGTTATGAGTGGGAACTGGTCAAAAGCCCATCTGGTGCTTACCAATGGATTGCCAAAGATGTCAAACCGGAACATATGATTCCCGACGCGCACGATCCCTCGAAAAAGCATCCTCCCATGATGTCAACGGCCGATCTCTCTCTTCGTTTTGATCCGATTTACGAGCCGATTTCACGTCGCTTTCACCAGGATCCGCAAGCTTTTGCAGATGCTTTCGCTCGCGCCTGGTTCAAACTGACACATCGTGATATGGGACCCAAGGTCCTCTATCTCGGACCGGAAGTTCCACAGGAAGACTTGATCTGGCAAGATCCTATCCCGGCTGTTGATCATGCGCTGATCGATGGAAAAAATATTTCAGATCTCAAGGCAAAAATTTTTTCTTCAGGTCTAACAACAGCAGAGTTGGTTTCCACCGCCTGGGCTTCTGCCTCTACATTCCGTGGATCTGATAAACGAGGTGGTGCCAATGGTGCCCGTATCCGGTTAACCCCTCAAAAAGACTGGGAAGTCAACCAACCCGATCAATTGGCTAAGGTGCTGTCATCTTTGGAAAGTATTCAAAAAGACTTCAATGCTTCCCAGATTAACGGTAAGAAAGTCTCTTTGGCCGACTTAATCGTATTGGGTGGTTGTGTCGCAGTAGAGCATGCAGCCAAAGAAGCTGGATTCACAGTGAAAGTCCCCTTCACACCAGGCCGTACGGATGCTACACAGGAACAGACAGATGTGGAAGCATTTGAATATCTTGAACCTCTGGCGGATGGTTTCCGTAACTACCAGAAGAAGGCCTTCACTGTTATGGCTGAAGAAATGTTGGTGGATAAAGCACAATTATTGAATCTCAGTGCGCCGGAAATGACTGTGCTGGTTGGTGGTCTACGTGTGCTGGGTGCGAATTTCGGTGGGACACGGCTTGGAGTGTTCACAAACCAGGTTGGAAAACTGACCAATGACTTTTTTGTAAACCTGTTGGATATGTCGACCAAATGGAAAGCCACAAGCGAAGCTGGGGATACCTTTGAGGGACGTGACCGCAAGACAGGTGAACTCAAGTGGACAGGTACCCGTGTTGATCTGGTGTTTGGTTCCAACTCACAGCTACGAGCGTTGGCTGAGGTCTATGCTCAAAATGATGCCAAAGAAAAATTTGTGCGCGATTTTGTTGAGGCCTGGTACAAAGTCATGAATCTGGATCGTTTTGATCTTAAAAAATAATGAATGAGGTTCACTTAAAATTGGGTAAATAATCAACAAAAAATCCGGTTCTGTGAGTAATTTTCACCTCGGAACCGGATTTTATTATTTATTCAGCTTATTGAAAAATTGAAGCTTAAGTTTGAAACTCTAATACCATCACTTTCCCAAGCCCGATCTTCGTTCCAGAATGTAATTGGTACACTTTTTGCGGTTCTATTCTCTGTCCGTTTAAAGTAACACCATTGGTGCTATTCAAATCTTGGATAGTATACATGTTCGTTCCTGGATCAAAATTGATCTCTGCATGTTGCCTGGAGATATCGCCCTCACTGGAGAAAAATGGAATGATACGTCCAACTACCAAGGGTAAATTCTGGAGTGGAATTCGTTGCCCAATATTAGATAGATTCAATGATTTTTCAATCACCAGGGTTGCCATCCCGGTTTTAGAAGGTGCCACGCGAGTGTGAAATTCCTCTGCTGGAGTAGCAACCGGTTTACTGATCGGCTCGGAGGGGTCCATGCCATACGAAACAGGTTGTGATTTGGTCGTGAAAACAAAGCTGACCTTGTGTTGACCAAATGCCAATCGATCACCACTTTTGAGTTTGTTCATGGTGTTTACCGCTAACAATTTTCCATTCAGGTAAGTCGGATTATTGGCTGCAGCCGGTTCGATAAAAAACGAACCTTCTGAGAACACAATTTGAGCATGTTTGCGCGAAATGGTCATTCCAATGGCCAGAATCTGCATGTTGACCGCCAGCATGATGTTGTGATTGACATCGGTACTCGGGCGACCAATGATGGCAGGCGTCCATTGGATATCAAAAGTGATATTGGAAGTTTCTTCGCGCAAGGTAGCATGGTCTTTTGGATCCAGCATTTTTCGGATGGTTTGATGCAGATAGCCTACATTCAACTCATCCTGAGGTTGGATATCCAGCTGGGTAAGGGTTTGATTAGGGTTCAGTGGTTTTTCTACACCTTTTAATTGGATACTGTATTTTTCAGGTGATTCAGCATCAACATCGTCAAATTCTTTCAGGATCTCGTCAATTAACGTTTTAACAGTAATTGATCTACGCACCCGAGCATGCTGCCCGGTATGTTCAAAAACATTTATTTTTACATCAATATAATCATCCATACTTTAATCCTCAGGGGTTTCTTTACCTTCATCGAAAAGTCCCAATGATCTAGCTGTTTCAATCAAATCGCTATTCGAGAGAATCTTCATCATATCTTCATCCATACCGGCATCACGTAATTTTTGTTTGACTTCTTCAATATTGTATTTAGAAATATCCACCCCAGATGTCGAACTGACACTACTTTTGCCAGAACCACCCTCTTCCTTTTTTCCATCTTTTGGCTTGGGTACGCGAATCCACTTCCCTTGTTTTTTCGGGTATTGTTTGGTAATCTTCTTGACCCAATGATCTACCGATCCTTCCATATCATCATCGCTGGAGTGAGGAGTTGCGATTTGAAGCATGGTGGTGATACCAGATCTTACAATGAAGGAACGACCCATTGGAAGTTCCACTTCATTGAGGCTTCGTGGGAAGCGACCATTCAAGCGGTTGACTGCGTCAGAGCTCTTCAACGCAATACCAAAATTGGGCGCTGTAATAACCTTGCGTAAATCATCAGATGCATTCATCATGCTAATCGAACCGGCAGCGATAATATAGACACCAGCTGTTTGATACTTGCGCACCAAACCAGAAAGTTCTTCAAAGAAATTCATCTTCTTTCTACTGGATTCATCGGAGAAGGAGTCATAATTATCAATGACCAGTAATAATTTTCTTCTCTTCGGATTCTTCTCAAAATCAAGACATTCCTCTCGTACATTCTCTAATAAATCATCTAATTGATCAATTTCCTCAATCGCATCCAATACATGTGGAAGTTCATTCATGGAATGGTCACTACCTTTCCACAATTTCCGAGAATAATCGATTAACACCATGCCTAATGTATCAGGATCATAATTAGCTGCCAGAGAAAAGATCATGGTCTGTAATGTGGTGGTTTTACCGGAGAAAGGTTGACCAAGTACCACAATATGTGGACCTTGGCGCTCAATATCAATAAATGCTGGTTCCAATGAACGATCATCTATACCCATTAAGATGTTCAAACGTTTGCCAATTGGCCATGTCGCTTCCTGCATTAACCGTTCCAGTGAGATTCTCAACTGCAATGTCTCAATCGTGGATGGTTTCTCACCTTGCCAGTTATTATTCCATAACGCTTGCATTTTCAAGCACATCTTGTTCAATTTACCAAGACTATCAGAGTCATTTTCTTCGGGATTGAATGATAATGCGGTCTGAAACTCCAGCGGCATATTTCCCATTCTGACATATCCACGGCCTGGGACATTCGATAGATCAGCTGGTACGCCCCGACCCACTATATCTCCATATTCACTGGGATCAGAAAGTTTGAGTGTGAATCTTTCTGCAATCAGGTTGAATAATTTTCCCGTCAACGCATTCGCAACGTCAGCAGTTATCAGGAAATAGACACCATACGCCCTTGCTTCTCGTATCAGACCAATCAATGGGCTCATCAAACCATCGTAATACTCTCTGAATTCAGCAAAATTATCAATAACTACCAGTACAGCAGGTAATTTCTTGTCAGGATAATTATGATTATGTGTTTCAAGACTATTCACGCGTTCTTCACTGAAAAGGACCTGGCGCTGTTCAATGATTTCATTGACCTTGCGAAGTACGCGCATGACCCGTTCTTCTTCCTCAGAGGTAATGATTGCACCTACATGCGGTAAATCCAGGAAGACGTTTAACGCACGGCCTCCAAAATCCAGAATATAAATATGTAAATCATCTGGTGAATGCGTCAATACCAGAGATGAAATGACTGTTCTAACAAAAGTGGTTTTTCCACGCCCAGATGCACCAAATACAGCCGCATGACCATTGGGGAAGTTTATCATCAATGGTTTTTGGCTGGCAAGATAAGGATTGTCAACCAGACCAATAAGCGGTCGCATGGTGTTTTTACCCCAAATCAGACCTTCCCATTTGAAATCATCCTTCCAGAAAGTAATTGCTTTTTCGTTCAGAGACATACCAGTGACACCCACAGCGTCCGTTTGCTTCAGCATGTCGATATCATCATCTGTCATGTAAGCAGTATCCAGTGGGGTTTCAAGGCTGAGCACATTCTTGACTGTTTGAGGAGGTAGAAACTCCGGCCATGGCCGCCATTGAGGACGGGATTCGGTAGTCGCCAGATTGGCAAGCATGTCCACAATCACATCGTACAATTTTGGCGGTTCTACCGCTTTTTGAGCCGCGGATTTTTTAGCTCGATCCAGCCAGATCACATTCGGGGTAACATTCTCTTCCTGCGGGCCTTTGTAATCACCGCCTGTATAAGCCGTTTGAATTAATTCAATATTCTCATTACCAACCTGCAAATACCCACGACCCGGAATACCAGGTGGCAGGAAGGCAGCATCAGCACGACGTAATAATTCCCGGCTGTCATCCGGAGTTTCCACACGCAGACAGATCCTGAATTTAATATTGGCACGCATCTGGTCGGTTACCCCCACCGGACGTTGTGCGGCTAAGATCAAAGTCACACCCAAAGCACGACCCAAACGCGTAATACTCTCTAATTGGGCTTTATATTCTGCGTTTCCGGAAATCATTTCCGCGAATTCATCAATAATAATGAAAAGGTGCGGATAAGGAGGACGTCCCGGTTCGAGGTTCAACCCCTTCTTACGATAATGCACAATGTCTTTCGAGTTGGTGTAGGTGTTTAATTTCTGTCGACGATCCAGCTCAGCAATGATCGAAGCAAAGACACGCGCGGTGGCGGATTGATCCAGGTTGGTGACAATATCCACTTTATGGGGTAATTTTTTGAAAGGCTCGAATGCTGAACCACCTTTATAGTCAATCAAGACAAAGTTGAGCACATCGGGATTAAAATTCAGTGCCATACCAATGATCATCGTCATCAACAATTCTGATTTTCCAGATCCGGTAGATCCAGCGATCAATCCATGCACACCATCTGCTTTGGCTGAAAAGGTCAATGTTCTGGGTTCGTTGCCGGAAAGTAAACCGACAGCTGTGTATAACCAATCAGCCTGGTTGGGTGTCATGCTGCGTTTCCAGTTTTCAGCCGCCATTTCTTGCAACTCATCGATGGTGGAAACATTTAGCATTTCCAACAATGTTACCGTAGATGCCAGACTGGAACCATAACCACGCCGGATATCCAGTGGTTCCAGGGCTTTTGAAAAAGCACGCGCTTTCTCCTGGGTGCTGACTAATTTCGTTGAACCTACATATCGAACAGTATTAAAGCCGGTCTCTGCATAACGAAAGATGGCACTTTCTTGATCAATCGGATCAATACCCACTTCGATAACTGCCTGAGCGCGGCTGGGGACCTTCTTACGGTCCGGTACAACAAACAGAATTCCAGCCCCTAAAGTTTGACCATCCAAAAGAATGGTGGAAATGGTTGCTTCTCCTTCAAGATCTCTCATTATGGACCATTCAGGAGCAACTGTTTGCACATCCACAATCACCAACAAAAATGGTAATTTAACATCCACACCACTTTCCTTATCCTGCAAACGCATTCGTCTGCGTTCGAGGATGGTGCGTAAATTCTTCCAGAAAAGGCGCATGCGGTCAACTTCGTTTTCACCGGGTCTTTCTTCACTCTCAAAACACAGGGTTTCACTTTTATCAGCTTCTTTACAATGGGGAAGTGAATAAGCCCAACGCCAATGTTTACGCATCTCACTGGTACCGGCTACATATAACATGGTGTCCTGTGGACTGTGAAAAGTGGCATAATCCACCAGCATGGTGCGCAGGTAGGAATGCACAATTTCTTCAGAATCCCCTGCGATTCCTATTGAATGCCGGATGGTGACCTTTTTTTCTTCCCCGGAAGACTCCCCACCCTCTTCATTGTCCTGTGCTTTCGCTTCAACTTTCTTTTGTTCCTTTTCATCGATTTGAAAATACAAAGGGATGGTAACTGGCACATCAAACAATAGACGAGATGATTCTGCCAGCCGGGTGGCTTCACGCGTCAGTGGATTTTCCACCTGCTCATTATCAGAAATTTTGTAGACCACAGTCGAAGCGCGTGTGGAAATACCCAATCGTAAGTATAAAAAATCATGATCAGTAGGTCTGCGTTCCCAAATACGGGTACCGGAACGAATATCTTCTCGACGTAATGGTTCATCGCGAGCTATATCTTCTGCCATTGCCAGAGACACATCTGGATTTGGATAATTATAGTAATAATAAATTTTTTGTTGCTCCTGTTCACTCTCCATTTGCCGCCGTAGTTCACTGATGCGACGTTGATATGTCTCTTTTAATTGTTCACGTCGAACTTTTTCCTGTCGGTTGGTATAAAATGCCAGGGCAACAGAGGCAACAACAGAAAGTGCCATGGGGATCATCATCAGCATGCTGGTACTCTGGCCAAACATAGATACCAGAATATAACCGAAGATCATGATCATGGGTAAAAACGCTTGCGCCATAATCGCACCCGGATTGGTTTCTACATCGGGTGGATTAGGAATTTCGCGAACACCTGATGGTAGTTCCGGTTCAATGCGGGGTGGTCGATCGATATATATTTTTTCTGTCAATTCATACCTCCCCGTTTTCTATGAAACGAGCGAAATTGCAAAACTTAGAATGAGTGAGATAGCCAACAGAGCAGCTAAAACAATAAAAACAATTTTCCAGTTAATACCTCTTGATTTTTTCTCAGCTGGTATGGGAGGAAAATACGGTTTTAGTGCATTTACCAAAGATAAAACATCCGGATAGCGAGCCTGCGGTTGGATATTAATCGCTTTTTCTACAATGGTGGGAATATCTTTTAAATCAATCCTGCCGGTCGGTTTAAAAACTCCAGTTTTTACTGAAAAAGCAACAATACCATCTTTTTTCAGGTGATATTCATAGGCTGGTTTTCCGGTCAACATCTCGTACAATAATAAACCAATACCGTAAACATCAGCTGAATAGTTGATGGTGTTATTTTGATTAAGGATTTCAGGTGCAGTGTACGCTGGTAAATTGTACTGATCATTCCAGATTTGAGAAATATTGTTATTCAAATCTCCTACACCTAAGTCTAACAATAATGGGCGTGGAATTCCCTGCTTATCAAATCGTAAATACACCACATC
>JACZIY010000199.1 GCA_014860845.1 Anaerolineaceae bacterium | reverse complement strand
CCATTGGAGATATTTAAAAAGGAAATTGATTTTTTGATGAACAATCACTTATTGGAAATTGTTGATGGAGATATCATTCGATTGACAAAAAATGCAAGATTGTTAGGAAATCAAGTGTTTCTGCAATTTGTTAATTAGGTGACAATTACCTTTGTTCCAAGTCCACGGGATTCAATCTTATCGCCATTCGTTACCGGTGTGCACCAACGAAATAACCATTTAGCTTCCTCTGTTTTCATATTTACACAACCACGGCTCATACGAATCCCAAAATTATGGTGCCAATAAGTGCCATGAAAAGCAACACCTGTTACCGGTTCGAAGAAAGATGTCCACGGGACACCTGGGAGTTCATAAGCATAAATATCAGAGGTTAAGTTACCATCCCCCATGTGCTTGGAAGGCAACTTGGATTGAACATAAAAGGTACCTTTAGGGGTATCCGTTGGAATTAATGTTGGATCAGGATTGCGCATAGGGACACCAGATGCAATCGTAGTCTCAAAAACTAATTTTTCACCTTCGAATGCTTTTAAATTCTGAAACGCAATTGAGACTTCAATTCTTTTTAGATGAGGTTCTACATCAGTTGATAGGGGAGCCATTTCTTCAAGTGGAATAATTCTTATGTGACTGGCTGGCACATGATAATCAACATTTAGCAGTTCGTCTTTCAATCGGTACCATGGTTCTTTATCTGGACCTTCATCAATTCCCATTACCCAATGGGTGGATTGATAATACAGCCGATAGACTGGATCCCAACCTAAAAATGAGCGATCACGCATTGTTTGAGTCAAAGGTACAGTAATCTCGCCCAAAACTCCTTCTTCAGGGATCTTGGATTGAATTGAGTTGTAATTGATTTCCACTCGTTGCAAGTATCCACTATGGATATATCCACCCCAGACACGATACCAAAGCGGATTATAACCAGGGCCAAATTCTGAGATGACCTCAGCATACACATTAACAATTTCATCGCGGTAGCGTTGATAAAGAATGGTGCTTTCATCATTTGGTTGGGAATAAACACTTACTGAATCACTGCCCACTCTTGCCATTAAGTTACTTTTTTGTTCTGTTTCAAATCCAAAAAAAGGCCGAAAACCCTGGGTGGTGATAGATCCAAGGGTGATCGCAGATAGTTTTAGAAAATCGCGGCGAGATGGTTTTTGTAATGACATGTGGTGATTATACCAAATTCGGATTGTTATTATCGAAATTTGTAGAAATAAAAAAACCACATTTAGTGGTTTTTTTGTCGGGGCGAAAGGATTTGAACCTTCGACCTCTTGCACCCCATGCAAGCACGCTAGCCGGACTGCGCCACGCCCCGATGGCGTTATTATAGT